>NZ_JBHVJT010000075.1:0-36629 GCF_042798815.1 Kitasatospora sp. NPDC057738
GCCGGGACGGGAGCGGCCTGCGTCTGGGGCGCGGCCGGGGCGGGCGCCACCGGCACCTCGCCCACCGGCGCGGCCGCCGCCGGGGCAACCGCCGCCGGGGCCGTCATCGGCATGCCCACCGGGGCCGCCACCGTCGCGGCGAACCCGCCCGCCGCCGCCCGTCGCTCCAGCTTGTCCAGCCGTGCCTGCAGCGACAGCTCGTCGCTGTAGGCGCCCGGCAGCATCACCCGGGCGCAGATCAGCTCCAGCTGCAGCCGGGGCGCCGCGTTGCCGCGCATCTCGGTCAGCCCGGTGTTGACGATGTCGGCGGCCCGGCTCAGCTCGGCCGCGCCGAACGCGTCCGCCTGGGCCTGCATCACCGCGACCCGGTCGGCCGGGGCGTCGATCAGCCCCTTCTCCCCGGCGTCCGGCACGGTGGCCAGGATCACCAGGTCGCGCAGCCGCTCCAGCAGGTCGGTCACGAAGCGACGCGGGTCGTGCCCGCCCTCGACCACCCGGTCGACCACCTGGAACACCGTCGCCCCGTCGTGCGCGGCGAAGGCGTCCACCACCTCGTCCAGCAGCGCGGAGTCGGTGTAGCCGAGCAGCGACGTGGCCATCTGGTACGTGACGCCGCCCTCGGCGGCCCCGGCCAGCAGCTGGTCCATCACCGACATCGAGTCACGCACCGACCCGGCACCCGCCCGCACCACCAGGGGGAACACGGTGTCCTCGACCTGGATCCCCTCCCGGCCGCACACCTCCGCCAGGTAGTCGCGCAGCGTGCCGGGCGGGACCAGCCGGAACGGGTAGTGGTGCGTCCGGGACCGGATCGTCCCGATCACCTTCTCCGGCTCGGTGGTCGCGAAGATGAACTTGAGGTGCTCCGGCGGCTCCTCGACGACCTTGAGCAGCGCGTTGAAGCCGGCCGAGGTCACCATGTGCGCCTCGTCCAGGATGAAGATCTTGTACCGGCTGTGCACCGGCGCGAAGAACGCCCGCTCGCGCAGTTCGCGCGCGTCGTCCACACCACCGTGCGAGGCGGCGTCGATCTCGATCACGTCGATCGACCCGGGCCCGCCGGTCGCGAGGTCCCGGCAGGACTGGCACTCCCCGCAGGGCGTCGGCGTCGGCCCCTGTTCACAGTTGAGGCAACGGGCCAGGATGCGCGCGCTCGTCGTCTTTCCACACCCACGCGGCCCGCTGAACAGGTACGCGTGGTTGACCCTGTTGTTGCGCAGGGCCTGCTGGAGCGGAGCGGTCACGTGCTCCTGCCCGATGACCTCCGCGAAGGTCTCGGGGCGGTAGCGGCGGTACAGGGCTAGGGACACACCCCCGACGATATCGGGACGGACCGACAAACGCGTCGCCCCTCACCCCTCACCCCTCACCCCGGCCCCGGGAACGCAAAGACCCCCCGTGCACCCGCCAGAGCCCTCCTACCCTTGCTGCCTTCCGGCCCTGGGGGGGTTCAGAGAGATGACGCCACACGAGGGGCTGACCCCCACAGTACCGGATCCCGGCCCCGACGATCCACAGGCCACCCCATCCCTCCGCCTGCGGGACAGGTGGTCGCGACCACCCCGAAACATGTACTAAGCTCTCCCACGGAGGATTCGCCTAGAGGCCTAGGGCGCACGCTTGGAAAGCGTGTTGGGGGCAACCCCTCACGAGTTCGAATCTCGTATCCTCCGCCTCCGCCCGCCAGGGCAAACGAAGGGCTCGACCGCACTGCGGTCGAGCCCTTCGTCGTCTCGTGGTCTCAGTTTTGGTCTCACTTGTGGTTCTGGGCCTTCAAAACATCCGCTGCAACACCGCCGGGCGTCTCACGCGTGTTCACAGCCCCGCCCAGCCGAGACCATCATCAAGGCGAGGCCGGCCCCCACAGACCGGACGACGCCCAACCTGATCAGCGCCGAACAGCAACGGCCGCATCAGGCATGGCGAGCTGCGCGCATTCACTCGAATCACACCAGCCGGCCAGGCACACTGGCGCAGTGAACACCGTCGACATCCGCAGCCTGGAACGGCTTGAGGGCGCTGTCCTGGACGACACCGCTTCACTCGCCTCGGCCCTCCGCCTCTGTGTTGTGTTGGCCAGGCACGCACACCATCAGGACCTGCGTATGTGGGCACTGAAAGAGCTCGACGGCTACGAAGCCAACGACGAGCTGCCCGCCTACCGGAGGGTGCCAGCCGCCCTGATGGTCAGCGTCAATCGCTACTTCCTGGGTGGCGTGCAGCAGGTCAACAGCCTTCGAATCAGCCGGAATCAGCTACCCCAGCCAGCTCGCGAACGAGGCATTGGCGAGAACGCACCTATCCGCCAAGGCATCAGGGAGCTCGAAGTCTTGGTCACGCAGGTGGAGAGAGTGGTACACCTGAGCCCGCCGGGATCAGCCGAGTACGCACTCCTCATGACCGAGGAGCAGGAACGGCTCGGCAACGAAGGCACCGAGATCACATCCATCCACTGGGAAGTCGCCGTTCCAAGCATCGAGGGCATCCTCGATCGCATCAGGACTCGGCTGACGCAGTTCGTCGCAGAGGTGAGAACTTCCATGCCCTCAGGCCAGCAGAACCCCGAGCCCGCCCAAATCGACGCTGCTGCGCAGCAGGCACTCAACATCAGCGGCGGAGACAACTCCACCTTCAACATCGTCGCGCCGAATGCCCACGCCGACCGGGGCGGCACTGCCAGCGCCAACGTCAACGAATCGGCACCGGCGGCGGTCCAACCGTGGTGGCACCGCTGGTCTGTGATCTGGACCGCCCTGGGAGTGGTCGTGGCAGCGGCCGGGGTAGTTGCGACCGTGCTCCTGGCCAAGTGAGCACATCCCGTCACGGCTTGGCGCGACTGGAGCATGACGTTCTCGATGAGTCCTGTTCACTCGCTTCGGTCCTGCGCCAGGTAGTGGCTCTTGGTGGGCGCGCTCGCTCTGGGGCCCTTCGCGCCTGGGCTACACAGGAGCTACAGGGCTACCGCGGTGACAGCCAGGAGCTGCCTGACTACCGGGTAGTGCCAGCACCGATCATGATTGATGCGATATCAGGCTTCCATCAGATCAAGGGACAGCAGATCAGTACGTTCGATCTGCCGGACTTCGCGCGCGACATCGTGAAGGAAGAAGTCGCCTTCGTCCAGGGAGTTGGCGAGCTTGAGGCGATGATCAAGGACCGGCAGGATCCGATCATCAGGCTCACGCCAGCCATGTCCGCCGCCCTGGCGCAGATAATGACTCAGCGGGCACCAGACCGTCGAGTCCAGGTGGAGACTGTGTATTGGCAGGTTCACGTATCTGCCGTACAGGGCGTCCTGGATCAAATCCGTACGCGGTTGACTCAGCTGGTCAGTGAACTCATTGCCGCAATGCCACCAGGACAGCAAGAACCCACACCAGACCAGGTGTCCCAGGCCCTTCAACACATCAACATCACAGTCGGCGACAACTCACCTGTGAACGTAACCGCACCCAGCGCAGTTGCTCACCGAGACAGTACGGCAACCGCCAACATCAACGGACCGGCACTGCAACCTTTCTTGCGTCGCGCTGCGGTCCTCTGGACGGCCGTCGGGGCGTCGGTCGCAGCTGCCGCTGCGGTCATCGTTTGGATCGCTTTGAAGTGACTCGGGGTGGCTTGCCAGTCGGCCAGCCACCCCATAAATCGAGGCCCGTTAAGTCGCGCCTTCGTTGCCATCCCCCAGGCCAACGCCAGCCTCGCCCCACAGCGCCACGCCGATCTTCTTGCCGACGTCGTTCAGCATCGGCTCGGTGACGTGCTGGTAGCGCTGGGCCATCGAGGTCGAGGACCAGCCCATGATCGCCATGACGATCCGCTCCGGCACACCAAGCAGGAGGAGGACGGTCGAGGCGGTGTGGCGGGCGTCGTGGAGGCGGCCGTCGCGGATGCCAGCCTCCCTCAGGAGCCGCTTCCAGTGGTGGTAGTCGGTGCTGGGGTTGAGCGGCGCTCCGGTCTCCGAGGTGAAGACGTAGCCCTTGTCCGTCCAGAGGTCCCGTGCGAGGGCGCGCTCGCGGTCCTGCTCCTCCTTGTGCTGCCGGAGGATCACGACGAGCTGCTCGGGCAGCGGCACCGCGCGTCGCCCAGCTCGGGACTTGGTGTCCTTGGTCTCGCGGCGGATTGGCTCCTTCTGGGGGCAGAAGCCGGGCTTGCGCCCGCAGCGGTCGCCGCAGCCGTGCCGGTACTTGGGCCGCAGCCGGCCGCGCTTGACCCAGGCAACGCCTCGGGTGAAGTCGATGTCCTTCCACTGGAGCCCGAGCACCTCGCCCTGCCGCAGGCCGAGGGCGAGCGCGAAGATCCAGCGAGCGGAGTTGCGGCTCTTACGCGCCGTGTCCATGAGCGCCTGGACCTCCTCGATCTCGAATGGCTCGACCTCCTCCTCTTCGAGCTTCGGGGCCTTGGCGATCGTGGCCACGTTGCGGGTGAGGTGTTGGCGCCGCACGGCCTCGCCGAGGGCGACCCGGACGGTGCGGTGGGCCTGGTGGGCGGTACCGGCGGCGCTGCCAGCGGCCTGCATCTTCTTGTAGAAGCGCTCCAGGTGCTCGGGCTCCAGCTTCTCCAGTCGGTGCGCGCCGAGGCCGGGAACGAGGTGCACGCGGACTGCAACCTCGTATCCGGCGTACGTGTTCTCGCTGACGGTGTCGGGGACGATCTCGGTTATCCAGTGGGTCAGCCACTTGCCGACCGTCCACTTCTGGCCGGCCTTGGGCACGGCGCCATCGTCGCGCAGCTTCTCCAGCTTGCGGACCTTGGCCGTGACCTCGGGCCGGGTCTTGGCACTGACGTGGCGGCGGTCGGGGGTGCCGTCGTCCTTGACGCCGACCGTGACGCGGCCGTGCCAGCGGCCGTCGCTACCCTCGTAGATCGAGGAGTCGCCGTTGGGTTTGCGGGTCTTCGCCATCTGCGCCCCCTCAGGCCGCAAGGGCGGCGTTCGAAGCGGCAGCGGCCGTGCGGGCGGCCACGTACTCCTTGAGCGCCTCGGCGGGCACTCGACGGAGGCGGCCGATCGTCACGGACGGGACTTCGCCGGAGGCGACCAGGGCGTACATGGTCGTCCGGCCGACGCCGAGACGGCGGGCGGCTTCCTCAACAGTGAGAGCAACGAGCGTCGGGTCGACTGCACCACCGCCCTGATCCGCAATCAGGCGGAGGAGGATGCGCTCGGTAGTGCCGAGAGCGCGGGCCACCCGGGCAAGCTCCAACGATGTTTCGGGCATGGGTGTCCTATCCCGGCGGCGCTTTCGGCTATGCGCCGCCGTTGTCGGTGTTCCAGGGATGGGCGAATCGGTTGTATGGGCCCGCGTTGTGACCCCGGCGTTCGTAGCACCGAGGGGTTGCGGAAGGCATGGCGGGTCGAGGCTCCACGGGCGGGCAAAGCCCGTGGTCGGACCGGCGGGAGGGGACGTTAGCGGTTGATTACGGCCGCACCAAACCACCGAACGTCCAGCATGATCTGGTCCTCATCGGATCAGCGGCAGGAGTGACGTGCGGACTCGGCAACGTGCAGCAGGCACCCTCAAGTGGCCAAGGCCGCCGTTGGGGGCGACGGGCTACGTCGCGGCTCCTGGGTCAGCGAGACCCTAGGCGTCGGGCGAGCCGGGCGGAAGGCTCGGCGAGTGGTGGTCGTCACCAGCCTCGTCAGCCACGACCTGGGTGATCATCGCGCTGATGAGTTCGGCAAGGTTCGGGTGGGCTGCGCCGTAGGCATCGAGCGCATCACGGGCGCGATTCATCTCCTTGCGAGCGGTGACGGACTTCTGCCAGCTCTCGGCGAACTCCGCCAGCAACCGCTTCACGTGGGCGTTGGCAGCGATCTCGGGTGGCCCGACCAGGTTGTCCAGGGAGATGTCGAAGACCTTGGCGAAGCCGATGGCCTCGTCCAGGTTCACCCTGCGACGCGGTTCACCGCTCTCGATGCGCCACACCGCCGACTGGTTGAGCGGGTAGCCGGCCTCGGTCAGGCGCTCCGCAAGCGTGGCAGTACTCCACCCGCGCGCCTCGCGCTCCATCTTGATGCGTTGGGCGACGTTCTCCTCCCCTTCCAGTCGCCGTCTCGGATCCGCACCAGCCACGATCAACCCTCCATGCATCGTCATTAAGCCCATTTGCAATGCGCCGAGCACGACGTTAACGTGATGCAAAGCGAAACGCAACTAAGCCGAACCGCATCGACGAGCCGGGCCAGCCACCCGGCATCGCGACAACACAAAGGCCCCCGGCGCTACGAACGCCGAGGGCCGAAGCAGAACCTCGAAACCGCCCATCCCTGGAACAGTCGACAACGGAGGAACCGGGTAGCCGCCCAGCGCCTCCGAGTGAGGACACCGCTGTGGACAAGCCTACGGCCCCGCCGTCAAAGCCGTCATCCAACGACGGGCGACGGGGCGACGCGTCGAACGCTCACGTCGGCCCCACCTCCGGAGAGCCGCCGCACAACGTCGACGCCGAACAGGCGGTCCTCGGCGCCTGCATGCTGAACCACCAGGCGGTGGAGAAGGTCCGCGGCACTTTGGACGCAGGCGACTTCTACCGGCCTGCCCACGAGACCATCTGGCGCGCGATCCTGGCCCTACGCGCCGAGGACGCGCCCACCGACCCCATCGCCCTCACCGACCACCTGCAGCGTACGGGCGATCTCTCCCGCGTCGGGGGCTCGTCCTACCTCCACACGCTGGTCGCCGCCGCGCCGCCCTCGACGGACAACGCCGACTACTACGCTCAGATCGTGCGTCGCGATGCCCAACTGCGGACCCTGCACGCCACCGGCATCCGCACGGTCCAGCATGCCCTGGCTCCGGGCGCCGACCCGGACGAGATCCGTACCACCGTCGAGGCCGAGATCCGTGCCGAGCGCGAACGCGCCCTGGCCTCCGGCAACAGCCGCCTGTCTCGCTACATCGTCAACGGCTGGGATTTCGTCACCAAGACCGGCGCGGACAAGGAACCCTTGTGGGGCACCCGCGAACAGACCGCCTGGGCCTCCGGCGAAAGCCTGATGATCGTGGGCGCGCCAGGCGTCGGCAAGACCACCATCGCCCACCAGGTCATCCTCGCCCGCCTCGGCCTCCAGGCCGCCGTCCTCGATCTCCCCGTGGCCGAGGGAGAACGCGTCCTCTACCTCGCCATGGACCGCCCCCAGCAGATCGCCCGCGCCATGGCCCGCCGCATCCTGCCTGCCGACGAGGCCCACCTGCGCGACCGCCTCGCCGTGTGGCAGGGACCGCTCCCCGCCACCCTCGACAAGGAACCCGATCTCCTCGCCGAACTCGCCGCCGCCCACCGCGCCGACACCATCGTCATCGACAGCCTCAAGGACGCGGTCAGCACCCTCGTGGACGACTCCCTGGCCGTCGCCTTCAACAACGCCCGCATGCGGGCCCTGCGCGCAGGCGTCCAGATCATGGAGCTCCACCACCAGCGCAAGGCCGCCGCCGACGCACCGCGCGGCATGCGGCCGACGCTCGACCGGGTGTACGGCTCGACGTGGCTGACCGCCGGAGCAGGCAGCGTTCTGTTCATCGCCGGAGAGGCCGGCGACCCGGCGGTCACCATCCACCACCTCAAGACCGTGACCGGCGAGATCGGACCGCTACCGGTCATCCACGACCATCAGCGCGGCACGACCTACGTCGAACCCACCCTCGACCCGGTCACCCTCCTCCGCGCCGCGACAGACGGACTGACCGCCCGTGACCTGGCGACCGCCCTGACCGGCGAGGCCAACCCTGACCGCGCCGACATCGAGAAGGCCCGCCGCCACCTGGACCGCCTGGTCAAGGGCGGACTGGCGGTCAAGAGCGAGGGCACCGCTGGTGGTGTCGGAGGCGGTCAGCAGGCCCGGTACCGCCCGTCCGCTCGGCACATCACCGCCGCCTCCTAACCTTGCGGCGGTCACCGAGGTGACCGGGGACAGTGCACTGACCGCTGTCCCCGGCCAGTCCGTCGTTCTGACCGAGGACAGTGACCGGCGGGTCGGTCAGTCGGTCACTCCCGCTGACCGAACTGACCGCATCGGTCAGCGCCCCCTGCGAAACGTGGCAACCGGCGCAGGCGACCGCATCGGTCGCAGCCTTTGCCGCCGGTCCGCATGCGGATCACCAACGCTCCCAGGCGGCAGTGGCGGGACGTGCTCCCGTTCACGGGGCCGTCCACGCAGCCCTCTCGCGCTGAGCGTGGCGACAACCCTCACAGCGTCCACGCGGAGCACAGAAACCGCAGGTGAAACGATCACGAAGTCGTACACGCCGTCCACTCGGCCCAGCGTTCACGCGCGAGCCCCCCTTTAGAAGGGGGCTCGCGTGTACGCACCGGCGTGGACGCCTCATCGTCCAAGCCTCTGTCAGGCTGTCTGGAGCCAGAGCAAGTTGTGGGATAAGCGATGCTTACCCCGGCACCGCCAAGGCGGAGCAAGTTGTGGGGCAAGGAGTCCTTACCCCGCCCACTCCCCCTGGAGGAGCAGTTGCCCTCGCCCAGGGGTGCGAGGGCAACGCAGCCGGCCGCCATACGGGAGCCCGCATCCTCCCGCTCGGTGGCAGCTTCCGAGCGGGAGGATGCCCAACCAACGTCGCCCCCTCACACCGTGGCGACCGACCATCCGTAGCGGGAGAAAGAGGGACCTCCATCGTGGTAGGCGGCCAGTGCCTGCACGGAGGTCGGGAACGCGGGCTCGGGGAAGCGATCCGCCTCGACCCACTGGGCGGCCAGGTGCTTGTCCGGCTCGGTGTTGGTCAGTTCGCCGGTCCATTTGTCGGTGGCGAAGACGAAGAGGACGAACTGCCCGGCTTGGTCCCAGCCCTGTTCGACGTGGATGACGTGGACGAGTACGAGATCGGACGGGTCGACGAGCAGGCCGGTCTCCTCCTTGAGTTCGCGGGCGGCGGCCTCGTCCAGGGCTTCACCGGGCTCGGCCTTGCCACCGGGGATGGTCCAGGCCGGCTGGGGGGACCAGTTGCGGGCTGCGTAGAGCACGGCGGCGATCGTGTCGGTGTCCTGGTCGTGGACGATCACGCTGACCGCGTTGCGGCTGTTCATCACGCTGGTGGTGGTCACGGTGCCCACTCCTTGTTGAAGTGCCGGAGGATTCCGGCGGTCCGGCCGGGTGGCTGGGACTGGCTCCACAGCTCGGGCGGCCTGGGCGCTCAGCGCCCGAGCGTGAGGCGGTCAGCGTCGGTGCGGGAGAAGACCAGGTCGGTCATCTGCTCTGGGCTCTTCGTGCACCGGACGGGCGGCTGCGGTCGGCACATGGCTTGGGGGTAGGTGGCCGGGTCGTAGTCGTTGGTGAGCGTGTACGGGTGGAAGCCGTGCTCGCGCAGGGCGTCGATGATGCCGGCGGCGCTCTCGCCCTGCTTTGCCAGGAGCTTGGGGGTGACTTCCACGACCAGCTCGACATCCTCGCGCAGGTGCGACAGCGCGGGCAGCAGTCCCCTGACCGCCGCCGCCTCGGCGCCCTCGACGTCGATCTTGATGACTCGGGCGGTGTCGAGTTCGGCCTGGCCGAGGAGTTCGGTGAGCGGTGCGGCTGGCACGTGGAAGGTGGTGTGGACGTGGCGGGGCCGGATGGCGGTGATGTGACCGAGGTTGGCCGGGTCCTCCAGGTAGAGGACCAGCGTGCCGGTGGTGTCGGAGGCGGCGGCGCGGACGGTGCGGATGTTGTCCCGGCGGTTGACGGTGGCCGCGCTGGTGAGGTCGTCATGGAACTGCGGGGTGGGCTCGATGGCGACGACTCGGCCGGTCGGTCCGACTGCGTGGGAGGCCAGGAGGCTGAACACACCACGGTGGGCCCCGACGTCGACGAATGTGTCCCCGGGCCGCAGGCGGTCGCGCAGGAAGGCACTCAGGTTCGGCTCCCACTCGCCGAAGAGGTACTCGTAGCGCTGGATGACGTCGCTGGTGGTGACGGTGACCAGGTCACCCGAGCGCAACCGGGCGGCGGTGTGGAGGGGACGGGTTCGCAGGTGGTCGTCGAGGAAACGGTCGACGAGCTGGGCTTTGCCGACAGTTCCGGGTGCGTGGCGGACGTAGGCCCGCAGCAGGCGGGCGAGGGCGGAGGCGGACACGCTGTGCTCCTTCGAGTGGCGGCGGGTGCGGAACGCGGCTCCCGGAGCCGCCCGTGGTGGCAGACTTGCCGGTGAACGCTGGTAGCGGTGAGGGGAGTTGTCGGTGGCCGAGAGTGGTCCGGTGGTGTTCCTGCTGGTGGGGCTCACCGGTTCGGGGAAGACGACCTACGCCCAGCGGGAGCTGGAGCCGCAGGGTGCGGTGCGGCTGTCGGTAGACGAGGCCGTCCACGAGCGGCACGGCCGGTATGGGATCGACTATCCGGAGAACACCTACTTCGAGAAGGAGGCCCCGGTCGTCGCCGAGCTGCACTCCCGCCTGGTCGAGCTGGTCTCCGAGGGCCGGGACGTGGTGTGGGACCACGGACTGTGGCAGCGGAAGGACCGCGACGCGATGAAGGAGCTGGTGGAGGCGGCCGGCGGTCGGTGGCGGCTGCTGTACTTCCCCGTCGATCGGGACGAGCTGCTGCGCAGGCTGGCCGAGCGCAACCAGCGGGGGGACGCGAACGCGCTGATCGTGACCCCTGAGGCTTTGGACGACTTCTTCGCGCGGTTCGAGGCGCCTCAGGACGAGGGCGAGGAGATCGTGGAACCAGGCTGGCTCTGACGGGGCGGACGCCAGGCAGCGTGGATCTGGGCGGCTTCGGCGGCCCAGTCGTCGGGCAGGCGGTCGAGGGTGACGTGGCGGAAGGCCAGGCGGGGGTCGGAGACGTCGATGCGGCCGTGGTGGCGGTCGATGTGCTGCAGCAGGCGGGTGGCCTCGGTCCGGACGGCCGGAGTGTGCTCGGTCCAGGCGCCGGACGTGAAGCGGTCGACACGGCGGCGCAGGTCGTCCAGGACGCCGGCGCGCCACTTGAAGTGGTGGACGCACGCGAGCGTGTGCGAGTCGGCCCTACGGCCGGGGGCACGGTGGTTGCCGGAGGCAATCGTGACATCGGAGAGCGCGAGGACGATCTTGCGAGGGTCGCCCTGCAGGAGGCGGTGGGTGAGGTGACCGCCGAGCGGGAAGGCGCGGTCAAGCCCGGTCTCGGGCCGCCAGAGGGCGAGTCGGCCGTCCGCGCTGACGCGGTCGAGCATCAGGCCACCCACGACCGCCCGACCGTTCTCCTCGGCCTCCGCCGCCACGTCGCTGAGCGTGGCCGGGTACGTGTGGAACTCGTCGGAGTCGGCGAGCAGGTGCCAGCCGGGGCCGGCCTGCTGGCGCAGAGCGTCGCGCAGTTCGGTGTTGGTGTGCTCGTGCCACGGCCCGGTGCTGACCTGGCCGGTGGGCAGGTCAAGTTCCCGGGCGGTGCCCAGCAACTGGCGACGCCAAGCGTCGGGGACGTGCTCGGCGAAGTGGAAGGCGAGGTGGAAGCGCTCGATGCCGAGCCGGCGGTAGTGGGCGGCCCAGGCGGTCAGCAGGGCCGGTTCGACCGGGCCGATCACGGCGACCAGCGCGGGGGCGGCGGGCGTCATCGGTACTCCTTGATCAGGTCGGTGTAGGTGTCGATGAGGTAGGCGGCCTGCTCGGCTGCCGGCAGCATGTCCAGCGCCGTGGGTGCCTTCGGCCCCGGCTGCTCCGGCGGCCCGTCCGCCAGAGCGTCCAGCGCGGCGGCCAGGGCACCCGGGTCGCCGGCCGGGAACACCTGGGCCCAGGGCTGCCCGACCAGCCGCTCGGTCAGGTCCGGGTCGTGGTCGGAGACGATCAGCGGGACATCGAGCCGGACGGCGTCCATGACCAGGCCGGACTCCTTGCCGGTGCCGGGACACCGGGCCACCACGGCGGCATCGGCGGCGGCATAGACCAACCGGAGAACGTCCTCGCCGACCGGGCCGGGCACGGTGTGGACCCGGACACGGGGCAGGCGGTGCCAGCGTTCGAGTACCGCGTCGTCCAGCGGAGTGCCGCAGACCAGGACGTGTAGCGGCTTGGTGAGGCGGGCCAGGGCGGCATCGACGGTGGCGATGTCCTTGTAGGGCCACCAGCCGCCGACCAGGCAAACCGCCGTCGCCGAGGCGGGGATGGTGAAGGCGGCGCGGGCACCCTCGCGCTCGGCGGCCGTGAGGGGCCGGCCGTCGTCAACAGCGAACGCCCGCACCCGGCCTGGGAGGTGGGGGAAGGCCGGGGAGAGCCGGTCGCGGACGGCGGTGGTCGGATAGAGGGCGACCACCTGCTTCTCGCTCCGCCGGGCGAGCCGACCCAGCAGCCGGACCGGCGAGTCTTCGGTGGTGACCAGTTCGTGGATGAACCGCAGGTGTGGGGTGCCGCCGAGCAGGGCGGCCATGCCGTGCAGGGCTTCGCTCGCGCTGAGGATCGCCACGGCCGCCGGCTGAGGGGCGAGGCGGCGGGCGGTACGCAGGCATCCGGCTTCGGTCAGGCAGCGGGCGATCAGGGTGACCTGGTGCGGCAGCCGGCGGAGCGGCAGCGGCCAGCGCCGTGAGCGGAAGGCCCGCTTGCCAGCGGTTGAGACGCGTTCCGCCGCGCGTGCTGCGGCCAACAGGGCCTTCGCTGCCGGACCCACCGGTCCGGCGGCGATGCAGGAGCCTGCCCTCAGCAGCGGACCGGGTCCGTCCGCGATCCCCTGCGGGGTGATGACCACGGCACCCGGGCGTGCGGCGGCGAGCGCCGTCAGTGTGCGCTGGTGGTGCCCGCCGCCGACGTGCGCGTGCGGCTCGATCAGGACCAGCGGCCCGTAGCGGGTGCTCATCCGGCGACCGCCTGCTCGCCGTGCAGCGTGATGAAGTGCCGGTGCAGCCAGGGCGGGTCGTTGAGCGCCTCGAAGCGCTTGGGGTCGCGGGCCGCAGTGCTGGCAAACTCCAGGCCGTCGCGGGCCCCGGCTGCCGCGTAGTCGGCGAAGTCGCCGTCCTTGCTGGCCGTCCAGGCGTCGATGCGTTCCTGGGCGGAGGCGTCAGTCATGCCGTACTCGCTGCCGCGCGCGAGCATCGCGCACTCCCGGAAGCCCGCCTTCCAGGCGTGGAACGGGGTCTGGTTGAACAGGGTGGTCCCGGCGGTGTGCGGGCTGAACTCGACCCGGCCGGGCAGCGCAGCCAGCACGTCGACGGCCTGGCCCATCTCCCGCAGTGCGCTGGTGCGGATCAGCTTGAGGCCGCCGTAGCCGTAGGTGAGCCCGTTGACCGGATTGACGGCCCGCCAGACCCGCATCGACACGCCCGCTGCCAGCGGCTCCACCGCGCTGGCGGGGAAGGCGGGGTCGATGGCGAAGTCGCCATCAGCGAGGAAGAACTGGTCGGTGTCGACGAGTTCGGCCGTGAGCAGGTAGGCGCGGCGCATCCCGCGCACCCCGTGCAGACGCTTGACGGTTCCGCCCAGCACGCGGGCCAGGCGGGTATGCAGGGAGTCGGCCAGCGGCTCGTCGTAGGAGAGCAGGACCGCGTCGAAGCCGGTCACTTGATCGCCTCCAGGTAGCGTGCGGCCACCGCAGCGGGCGTCAGGTCCGTGGTGGAGGCGAGCGCGCGCTTGGCGTGCACGATGTAGAACTCGGGGTCGGTGGCGAGGCGTTCGGCGATCCGGACGGCCTGGTCGTCGGTGTCGAATACCAGCTCCGGGTCGAGGTGCTCGGCCAGCCAGCCGATGCGAGGGCCGATCACCGGCAGGCCCATCGCCTGGCAGTCGATGACCGACATGGACCAGGGGCAGCCGGGTCGGAACGGCGCGATGCCGAAGTGGGCGCCGGCCAGCAGGTTGCGGTAGCGGACCCGGTCGCCGCGGTCGGAGGCGATGGCGACGCCGTCCACGGCCGCCAGCTCCTCCAGGTTCCGCTCGGGGCTGGGATCCAGGCGGATCCGCTCGACGCTGCGGGTGCCGAACAGGTCCATCACGGTCAGCCGCACCGGGGCCTCGGCGACGAGGTGGCGGGCGAGCTGGGTGAAGCGGGTAGTGCCGTAGTGGGCGTACAGGCGGTGGTTGTAGATGCCGACCGCCCGGCCCTCCGGCGGGGTGATCTCGGCAGGGTCGCGGACCAGGCGCACGTCCCTGGGTGCGGGGACCACGTGCAACTTCTCGGTGAGCTCGACGCCGGTTCGGGCCGCGGCAGTGGCCGTCCACGAGGCGGCGGTGCCGGAGTGGACCAGGACGCGGTCGCAGGCCGCGAGACCGGCGGCGAAGGCCAGCAGCACGCTGCGGCCCAGCCCGCCGTCGTCCATCGCGGGGTCCAGCTCCAGCTGGCCGGTGTCGGTGAAGGAGAACGGCAGGTAGTGGCAGTAGCCGGCGATCCGCGCGTCCACTCCGGCTTCCAGGAGCGCGGCGCGGATCGCGGGGGCGGCCTCGATCTGGTTGGCCACGACCACTTCGGGCTGCTGGCGGTGGAACAGCCGCACCAGGGCGCCGACGCCCGGGTTGAAGCGGGCCCGGTATTTGGTCGAGGGCGACGTGGTCCGCACGAACTGCACGCGGTCGTCGCCGGCCGGGACGGGAGCGGCCACGGTGACCTCGACCCCGGCGTCGGCCAGGGCCGGGGTGAGCATGTCGGCGAAGGTGTAGCCGGAGTCGGCAGTCAGCTGGCTGGAGTTGGAGACGTTGAGCAGGTACAGCAGGCGCATCGCTTGGGCCCTCCCTCTCTCGGCCCGGGGTCGACCCGGGCTGGCAAAAGAAGGAAACCGGCGACCAGGAGCGTGACAGAATGATGAATCGAGATCACTCACGGTTCATTCATCTCATCCAGCAGCCAGGGCGGGGGCCTTGATGGACGAGCGCGACGACAGCCCGACCGTTGAGCAAGCCGCCGAGGCGTTCGCAGCGGAGGTCTCGTACTGGCGCGAGGTACGCGGCCTGTCCAAGCGGGGGCTCGCCCTCAAGATGGGCTTCGACCCGTCGTACGTGAGCCACGTGGAATCCGGCCGGCACAAGCCGACCGAGGACTTCGCGCGTCGCTCGGAGGAGACCCTCAACGCGGGCAAGGCCGTGTGGAAGCGCTGGCTGGACTACGAGGCCGCCAAGAACCGAGCAGCCCCGGCTGCGGCTCCGCCAGCCCCGCGCCGCCCCGAGCAGCCGTACGCGACGGGCTCAGCGATCATCGTGGCACACGACGGCGCGCGCCTGGACTTCGACGGCTCCCAGTACCGGCTGACGATGCGCCGACTGTTGCGGAACACCGGCAGCGAGCCGATCACCCGCTACTTGATCCGCATCAGCGTCGACCGCTACCCCGGTGAGCCCGAGCGTTCCAACGCCCACTACCGCGAACACCCGCTGACCTGGGACGAACTCGCGCTGACCGCGACATGTCGCGGGGAGGCGATGAACTGGCAGACCAAGCACGACCGCGACGCGTTCAAGGAGGTGTGGCTGCTGTTCGAGAACGAGCAAGGCCGCTTCCCGCTCTACCCCGGCGAGGAGGTCTGGATCGAGTACGCCTACTCGGTCGGCGAGGAGAAGTGGGGCCGCTGGTTCCAGCGCGCGGTCCGCCTGCCCACCGAACACCTCGAAGTCGAACTCGTCTTCCCCGCCGCCCTCGACCCCGCCGTGTGGGGCATGGAGACGTCCATGACCGCCGAAGCGGCACCGCTTCGGACCGCCCCGATCCGGCGCGAGGAGGGCGGCATGCGCGTCTTCTCCTGGAGCACGTCCACGCCGGACCTCCACGCCCGGTACCGTCTCGAATGGCGGTTCCGGGCCCGACCCGAACGCGACACGACCCAAGGGGAGTTCAGGTGATCCAGGTGCGGCCCAGCGAGCAGATGCGTGACCTCGGCGTCGTCCAGGAGGGCGAGCCCGTACTCGCCGAGCCCGCCCGAGCGTTCGACCTGCCCACCGAGCGCGAGGCCGCCGAGCAGGTCATCGAGAAGCTGTTCACCGCCATGGAGCGCATCGGCCAAGTCCACCCTTTCGCCAAGGGCATGGGTATCGCCGCACCGCAGATCGGCATCGGCCGCGCCGCTGCCATCGTCCAGCCTGCTGCCCCGGACGCTCCGGCGGTCGTCCTGCTGAACCCGCGGATCACCGACTGCTCCGACGAGGCGGACGAGCAGTTCGAGGGCTGCCTGTCGTTCTTCGACGTTCGCGGCTTGGTCCCCCGGCCGCTGCGGATCACAGTCGAGACCACCACGCTGGACGGCCAGGTGGCCACCACCACCTACGAACGCGGACTCGCCCGCCTGATCCACCACGAGATCGATCACCTCGATGGCCTGCTCTACACCGCACGCATGCGGGTCGGCATCGACCCAATCCCCGTCGAGCAGTATCGCCAGACTGGACGAGCATGGGCCTACGAGCAGTGAACCCCGGCCAGCCCAAGCCAGAGGTCTGTATAGATATGGCACACGACACTCAGAGCCCCACCGCTGGCGCCCACCTTAACTACGGCACCCAATTGTCGGCAACGCCTGCCACTATCAACGAATGCTGAACGACTCTACGCAAAAAGTGCTCGGAGCTCTGGCCGTAATGATGTGGATCATCAGCCTGGGCCTGACACTTCAGACGGCCCCGGCGGCGCGGCTCCCAAAGGCTACCTGGTCAGAGCGGATCTCCTGGCGCGGAGCACGCAAGGCGGCTGTGCAGCGTGCAGCAGTACTGCGCGCCAAGGAAGGAGGGCTCACCTCTCCACTTTCGGCGACTGCAAGAGAATATCTTCAGCGCTCAGATCATCTCACGCTGGCATCACTTCGCGGGATTAAGTTTAAGATGGCCTTGCCTGCCGCACTGTCAATATTCGCAGGACTTGCCCTGATGCGCCGGGCGGAGCATTCGCTAAGCGGCCCATGGAAAGGGGCCGCAACCCTCCTTTCGATTGCGCCAGCCTTCTCAAGCATAGTTATTTTCCTGCTCGCTGGAGTCCCTGCGCAATCACGCTGGACAACATCCATTATCGGAACACATGCCTACGAGTCGCTGGTAAAACTTATCGACCCATTCAGAATGGGGGTGGAGCCATCTTCCATACGCCCATTTGAACCTCCCCACACCGAAGCGGTGCGGAGCCTAGAAAACCTGGCCACAGCTCTAGAGAGATACGCGCTACAGCGGGCACTGCCTGATGGACGAAATCCAATGCCTGACGTTGTCCAGGAATACGCGACTGCAGCCGCACTCGTGAGGAAACTACGCGGAGGGGTGGAGCTTGACGGGGAAACTGGCAGGATCGCCGCCAGAGATGAAATCCAGCATCTTGTGGAGTGCCTCGCAGCTAACCGAATCCGAGACATCGCCCGACAGTCCGCCAATGAGCTGGAGCCAATTCAGGCGGACTCTGTTGAGGCACACTGGCGCCGCCGCAGAGATCGGCGACAACTGATCACGCTTGTCATCTTCACGATCGTAGCCGCTGGGACCATCGCAATCCTCGCACTGGCCGGGCTCGCTGAGGCTGCGCTGGCAGCCATTGCGACCGCCCTCGTGGCGCTCTGGGTGAAAACTCTTCGCCTTCAGGAAGATTCCTCGCCTCGTGCTCCTGGCAGCGAGTCATAGCAGCAATATGGCCGAACGTAGCGGCTGCTGCCAGTTTACGAAGGCCACATGACGAGCAGGATGAGGCTGTTCCCGTACTGCGGCCTACCCAGTCTTCAAGACCGCCGTGCAAGCCGGCCTCGTACACAACCCTGGAGAGCGCCCCTGCGCGCGCTCTCATTAAGTCGCTCCGTGCCGCCTAAACCGAGCCCGTCCTGCCAGCTCAGGTTCCGCAGAGAACGCGGAGTACCTCACCACCATCCGCCTCGAACATGGGCGCCGCTCAGCAGCAATGCCCTTTCCTCAATTCGCGCCGCCGCCAAGGCCGCAAGAAGATGGCAGAGAGATCCGCAGCCTACTCCGAATCCGACAGTACTTTGGAGACCGGCAGATAGCAGTGACCTGTCTCGCTGGCATGGCGCTTCTTACGGCGGATTAGATCGTCAAGGCGAATGCGCTGGTCAAGGACAGCCATAAAGTCACCTCCGTCCACCGTTATGAACGGCGTGCTGTAGGCGTACACATCCAAGGCGTCCGAGGTGAAGCCGCTCATGCTGATGTAGAGACCAAGAGTATTCTTGCCCTTGCGTTCAATGTTGGACTTGAAGATGTCGAGCAACGGCCGTCCAATGGACTCCTTCCACCACTTGGCCTCAAGGACGTAGTGGTCGGTATCAAAGGAGAACGCGCCATCGATCTGCTCATGTTCCAGGCTGTAGGAGGCCCGCGGCTCCAGGTCGTACAAGGCGAAAAGCTCGTTGATGAACCCCTCGAAGTCTCGCCCACGCTGGTGCTTGTCGGCGGCTGAGTGCATCACGAAGAAGCGTTGCTTCAGATCCTCATGGATCTCGGTGAATGCCCGAATGGCCTGAGCCTTCTTGGCACTCTCGGCGATGGAGGCCGCGTACTCCTCATGCTCCTTGATGACCTCTTGCTGCTTTCCAGTCCATCGGCGCAACTCGGCCACGGCAGCCTCAGCCTTGGCCACCATGTCGGCTCCATCGACCTGGCTTTCGAGGTTCGGAAACCGGTCCATCCCAGCAATGTCGAGCATGAGCGCCACGGTCACATCGAGGTACCGTGCTTCATTGGCGCGGAGAAGGTCCACCAGTTCGCCGGACGTCTCGCGCTTGGTCCTGCCAAAATCAAGACGGGCCAAGAGCTCGCTATGATCCCGCAACATGCCACGCACATACCGCTCGAAGTGGCCCTTGTTCCAGAAGATGCTCCAGAGCGCATCGGCTAGTGCGTTGTAGGCGCTTGGGTTGATCGCCTTGTTGCGGGCACCAGGTTGCTGCACCGACCCCTCCTCCATGCGTACCATCGCAGACCTATCACGCTACCGCGCGACAGGCTGTTGATCAGCAGGTACGACAATCCTTGATCCGGGAGGTCGCGCTGACGCATCGCCGAGTACACGCCAGCGAACAGGGATGCAAGCGTAGGGCGAGCAGGGTTTCACCAGGGCGAACGAGGGCCCGACCACTCTGCGGTCGGGCCCTCGTCGTTCCGTAGTTGCAGTTCCCGCTGCTCTCAGGCCGGCCGAATCCGCACCAGCGAATCAGCCGGAGACCTCAGGGTCGGTTAGCTCGCCGAGAGTGATCAGCACCGGTGCGGCCTTGCACCCGGTGCTCTCGGGCCGGCAGTCTCACTCCCTACCCATGAGCTGGGCCAGCAGCGCAACCACCGCAGTCGCTCCCACCATGGCAAGCCCGAGGGTCGGTGCGCGCACGATGAGAACGACGGCGAGGATGCCCACCAGGAGGAGGACGACGGTGCGAACGCTGATCTGCTCCATGGGACTTGCCTTCCATCTGTGACCGGCCTACTGCCGTTGCCACAGCCAGCGTGGGTCACCTGAAGCTGCCTCTGACGGCCCCGGACAGTCCCTGACGACATTGGCCAACCGGGGCCGCAAGCGCGCGGCCTGTGACAGAGTCTGACAATGGCCAGCGCCGTCGAGTGTCGGGCTGACGGCTTGTGAACTCCACCCCGGGGACGGAACCGTGAGTGCTCAGTTGTGGACGAGGCCGGACCTCTCCCATCAGCCCTGCCTGGAAAGGCTGAACGGCGATCTCCACGACCTCAGACTGGACGCGGGACTCCCTTCCGCACGAGGCATCCGCGATCGGATCGGCAAGGACGCACAGGGCTTCTGGATCGTCAACCACCAAGCGGTCCTGGATGCCTTCCAGAAAGCCGACCTACCACCGCTAGGCCGCCTCGACCTCATCGTCCGCGCCCTTGCCGAGATCGCCCGCCATGATGACGACGCTGTGGCTGACCGGTTCAAGGAACTGTGGAAGCTGGCCGTCAGCGAGACGGTCGCCCAGGCGCACGCAGACCTCCGGGACGACGACACGGAGCCTGGTGAGGAAACGGACGACAACACGCCGGGCGACGCCGCCTTGGAATCATTGAAGGCCCTGATCATCAATGCGGCACAGTCGCTGTGGGACGACAAGGACGCACTCAGGGTCTTCCTCGGCGTGGTCCGCCGTAGCGAGGGATTCGCCAGGATGGCGGACGCGTTGGAAGAGCACCGCCCGGCGAATGCGACGTTCTACGGGGTGCAGAGCCATGAGTTCGAGGTGGCCCGCTCCCCCGCACGTCGGGAACTCGTCGCGGTGCGCCACTGCCTCGAAGAGCACCGACTCAAACGCCGTTGGTCCTTCACCGAGCTGGAACAACAGACACGGGTCTCTGCGGACAGGTGGATCCGCTGGTACACCCACAGCGAACTGCCCGACCGCGACGCACTGGTCGCCTTCTCCAACGCGGCGCACCTGCAATTGGAGCACCACACGCTGCTGCTGGGGCTCTGGAGCGCGGCCCATGAGGCTCTGGAGCGACAGCGACGCTTCAACTCCCTACCCTCGGACATCGGCTTTGACGAAGCATGGGCGATGCGACCCCCAGCGGTACCACCGCTGTGGGCGCTCGCAGGTGTCGGAGGCGACCCCCTCTCTGCCCACGGGCCGGATCTCGCAACCGGATCCGCCCCCGCCTTCACTATTGCCGGACCTGCTGGTTCGGGGCGCTCCACCGCACTGACGACCATCGCGCGATCCTTGCTGACGAGCGACACTAGGCTCCTCCTAGTCGCCCCACGGCCTTCGCCGCTGCGCGAACTAGCAGAACAACCGTCTGTGCTGGCCTGCCTCGTTCAAAACGACATCGAGCGTCAGACGCTTGAGGAGGTATTGGACACAGCCACGCGGGACGACCCCGTAGTAGTGGTGATGGACGATGCCGAGGCGCTGGCGGACTGCGGTGCGTCCCCTGTGCTGAGGCAACTACTTCAACACGGATCAAGCGAAGGCGCAGCTCTGGTCGCAGCCGCCAACGAACGGGAGATCGACCACCCGATGAAGTGGCTGAGCGAACTGACCAACGCACGCCGGGGCCTCCTCCTCGCGCCGCAGACCTACGCGTCCGGCAAGTTGATCGGCAGCGCCTCGGCAACCTCTCTCGCCGGTGTATCATCCAGCCCAGGCCGCGGCTGGCTGCACCTCGGCGACGGCAGGCTCACAGCGGTGACCGTTCCCCGATAGCAGGGCCCCTCGGCGGTACGCCACCTCACCGGACTCCGACTCCAACACCACTACCTGGCGATCAGCCTGAGCCCGGAGCCAGTTCCCTCCGCAGCGCCACCGGGCCGGCCAGCGGCCGATGACGGGTGGTCTCAGTTTTGGTCTCATTCATCCCCGTCCAGCGGGGTCCAGGGTCACACCGGTGGTCGCTCCACCGCAGGTCAGGACGAGTGTGAACCCCGGCGGACGGCGTTCGGGAGAATTGGAAAGCGTGTTGGGGGCAACCCCTCACGAGTTCGAATCTCGTATCCTCCGCCTCCGCCCGCCAGGGCAGACGAGGGCCCCGACCGCTCAGCGGTCGGGGCCCTCGTCGTTATGTGGTTGCAGTTCTGGTCTCGGTTGCGATTCGCGACGCCGCCGATCGCTCGCCTGCACAAGCAGCCTGGGATTCACTCGGGCTCCGGACTGAGCCAACCAGTGGCGGCCGAGCCAGCGGTATGCCCTTCGAAGGGCAACACGCTCGAACTTGCCACAGAACACGAGTAGCCCGAGACCGACCTCACCCGCGCGTAGGGGATTGCTGCCCGTGCCCCGGCTGAGGCCGGTCACCTTTGTCTCGTGCCCGCAGGCTCGGCCAGGACCTATCGACCCTCTCCGGGCGATCACCCACCGCTCCCAGTCCAATTCCGCCTCCGACAGCGCGGCCTGGATCCGGTCCGCTTCCTCCCGCAGACTCTCCATCCGCTGCCGGGCGGCCAACTCCCGCTCCTCCAGCAGCCCCACCACCGACGGCACCCGAGCACCTCGATCGAGACGACACGACGCGTCAACTCTCCTGCACGACACCGGAACCCCTGCCCGACCAGCAGAAACTCGGCGATCAAGTGCGGTAAGACAACGGCTTATCAATCACCGCCCATCCAGACCGTCGCGATCCCGACCAACGCCTGCGCCCTGTGGTACTCGTCGGCGATGCTCCCGGCGACCCGCTCGGCCCCGTCGGGGTCGGTGGCGGCCAACAGCTTCGCGATCCCTGCCAACGCCTGCGCCCTCCGGGACCCGTCGGCGATGCTCCCGGCGACCCGCTCGGCCTCGCCACTCAGCCGCTCGGCCCGGTCCGGGTCGGTACCCGCCAACGACTCCGCGATCGCCGCCAACGTCCACGCCTTGTGGTACTCGTCGGTGATGCTCCCGGCGACCCGCTCCGCCCGGTCGGGATCGACGCCCGCCAACGCCCTCGCGACCGCCGCCAACGCCTCCCGCCTCCGGGGCCCGTCGGCGATGCTTCCGGCGACCCACTCGGCCCGGTCGGGATCGACGCCCGCCAACGCCCTCGTGATCGCCGTCAACGCCTCCGCCCTGTACGACTCGCTGCTGACGCGCCCCGCCACGCGCTCGGCCTCGCCGCTCAGCCGCTCGACCCGGTCCGGGTCGGTGCCGGCCAGCGCCCTCACGATCGCCGCCAATGCCTGCGCCTTCCGGGAGTCGTCGGTGATGCTCCTGGCGACCCACTCGGCCCGGTCGGGGTCGGTCCACGCCAGCGCCCTCGCGACCCCTGCCAACGCCTGCGCCTTCATCGACTCGGCGGTGATGCTCCTGGCGACCCGCTCGGCCCGGTCGGGGTCGGTCCCCGCCAGCGCCCCGGCGATCGCCGCCAACGCCTGCGCCTTCTTGGCGTTGGCGATGATGCCGGCGGCGACGCGCTCAGCCCGGTCCGGGTCGACGCCCGCCAACGCCCTCGCGATCCCCGTCAACGCCTGCGCCTTCCGGGACCCGTCGCCGATATTCCCGGCGACCCGCTCGGCCTCGCCACTCAGCCGCTCGGCCCGATCCGGGTCGGTACCCGCCAACGACGCCGCAATCCCCGCCAACGCCTCCGTCTTCCGGGAGTCGTCGGCGATGCTCCCGGCGACCCGTTCGGCCTGGTCGGGGTCGGTACCCGCCCACGCCTTCGCGATGCCCGCCAATGCCCGCGCCCTGGAGGACTCGTCGGTGATGCTCCCGGCGACACGCTCGGCGGTGGCCAACACCACAGCAGCGCCCTGGTGATGACGAACGGCACCGAGCCGGTCTGGAGGGAGCGCGGGGGCTGCTGCCGAGCGGTCCGGTGCCGGCAGCGAACACGAGTGGCGTCCCAGTGCCGCACGTGCTGTCTGGGCCACCACCGGCAGGCCGTTGGCGGCAGCCCTTTCCAGTGCGATCCGGGCGGCCTGCACCCGACCGGGGCCGCCGAGTGTCAGCCAGTCGGCCAACTCTTCGACGGCTGCCGCGCGTGGCCGCGGGTATCGACTGTCCAGTCCGGCGTGCAGTCCCTCGAGAAGCTTCGCCAGGTCCACCGCAGGCGGTGCTCCGAGTGTCGTGTCCGCAGTTGCGCCGAACCGGCGGTTGCGGGCCAGCCCGAGCAGGTCCGCTGTCGCGGTGCCTCGCTGTTGCGGCTCGGGCAGGCCCTCCGAACGGAGTCTGGCGTGCAGGTGCCGGTAGATGTCGCCGAGGCTGAGCAGTGGCCCGGCGGCTGGAGTCCCGGTACGCAACAGGTGCAGCAGGCGCTCGGTGAACGCGGTGTGCCGCTCCCCGGGCAGGATCAGCGCCGTACGGTTGGCCGGGGCTGAGGTCAGCGTGTAAGTGCCGGCGACTTCGAGCTGACCGAGGACCGCGTCGTCGGCCAGCGTGTCGCCGATGGCTCGCCCGCTGAAACAGCTGTCCAGGATCACCACCCGGCTGGCGGCCCGGCTCCCCAGGCAGGCGTCCCGCACCGCGTCGAACGGCAGCGCGGTGAACGCCAGCCGGCCGGGTCGAGTGCCGGCCAGACTCAGGTACAGGTCCCGCCGTCGCGGACCGAGCAGCCCATGTCCGCTGTAGTAGAACAGCAGCAGGTCCTCGGCCTCCTCGGCGGCCTGCACCAGCAGATCGCCCACCTGCTCGACACTGGCCGTCGACGGCGCCACCGCACAGTGCTTCGGGTCGAAGCCGCCCAACTCGGCATCGGTGAGCACCGCGGCCAGGTCGGTGACGTTGTTGGCAACCACCGGCACGTCCGGCAGCCCGGGATCGGTGTAGGCCGGGGTACCGACCAGGACGATCCGGGACCGCTGCGGGTCCACGGCCCGAGCGCTCACTCCGTCTCGCCGAGCACCTGACGCAGCAGTGCCTCGACGTCGTCGACCCGCTTGGCATCGACCTCCACCTGACGCCCGTCGGCTACCGAGACCACGATCCGCACATCGGAGCGGCGCGGCTGGGCCAGGAACGCCTGCAACGACGCAGCCAGCACGCTGACCGCCCCGCCGGCCCCGAGCGCGACCACCAGGACATCAGCCACCGCCCCCAGCTCCCCCGGTCCGGGCACCGCATCCGCCGGCGTCACCAGACCACGAAGCCCAGGCTCCTGGCCCAGCCAGTCCGACAGCTCGGCCAGCCCCTCGACCGAGTCATCGCCCTCCACAGCCAACCGCAGATCCACGAGCGCCCCCATAAACACGTTCCCTCATGCCGGGCCCCACCATATGGCCTCCGGCCGCACTGCCATCTGCCCGGCCCCGCGACCCGGAACCGGCGGCCATCGCAGAGACAGAGCGCGAAATGGTCCAGCCAGGTTCAGCGATCCTCCCCGTGGCTGAGGTCGCCCTGGTTGCAGTTCTGGTTGCATTCACCCTCGTCCAACGCCGTTCAGAGCCCAGCCGGTGGATCGCTCCGCCGCAGGCCAGGACGCCTACAACCGCCGCCGAACGCCCGGACGAACAGTTGGAAAGCGTGTTGGGGGCAACCCCTCACGAGTTCGAATCTCGTATCCTCCGCCGGCAGAAGGCCCGGACCGCTCAGCGGTCCGGGCCTTCGTCGTCTCGCGGTTGCCGTTCCGGTTGCGGTCGGAGGCGCCTCCCGCACCCGCCTGGCGGAGGCCAGCGGTTGGGCGGCGCTCGGTCCCGAGAGGGGCGACGGGTGGGCGCGACGGGTGGGCGCGACGGGTGGGCTGGCTGTCGCGGGGCCGTGGGCCGTGAAAGCCAGGGGCGGTGTGATCGTCTGATGATGATTCCGTGACCGTGATCCCGTCCCACGGGTGGTCCCGGACCGATAGCGTCTGCTCCGGACGCGAGGGGTGGGGACGGCCGCGCCCGGCGTCGAGGGGAGCGTGGGCATGCAGCCGCTGGCAGCGGACGATCCGCGGCGGGTGGGCGAGTACCGGCTGCTGCGGCAGCTCGGGGCGGGCGGGATGGGCCGGGTCTACCTCGGCCGGACGTCGGGCGGGCGGACCGTCGCCGTCAAAGTGGTCCGTCACGACCTCGCCGGGGACCCCGAGTTCCGGGCCCGGTTCCGCCAGGAGGTGGCGGCCGCCCGACGGGTCGGCGGCACGTGGACGGCACCCGTCCTGGACGCGGACACCGAGGGCGACCGCCCCTGGGTGGCCACCGGCTACGTCGCCGGCCCCGCGCTCAACGCCGCCGTACGGGAGTTCGGGCCGCTGCCCGAGCCGGCCGTGCGAACCCTCGGAGTCGGTCTCGCCGAGGCGCTCACCCATGTGCACCGCCTCGGCCTGGTGCACCGGGACATCAAGCCGTCGAACGTGCTGCTCAGCCTGGACGGCCCCCGGCTGATCGACTTCGGCATCGCCCGCGCGCTGGACGCCACCACCGTGCTCACCCAGTCCGGCCAGGTGTTCGGCTCGCCGGGCTTCATGTCGCCGGAGCAGGTCAACGCGCTGCCCGCCGGGCCGGCCGGCGACGTCTTCTCACTCGGCGCGGTACTCGCGTACGCGACGACCGGCAGGCTGCCGTTCGGCTCCGGGGTGAGCGCGCCCGTCCTGCTCTACCGGGTGCTGCACGAGGAACCCGACCTCTCCGGACTGCCCGGCCCGCTGCACTCGATCGTCCGTGACTGCCTGTCCAAGGACCCGTCCGGCCGCCCGACGCCCGAACGGCTCCGGGAACGGCTGGACGGCGACGGCACGGCCGCCGCCCGGCTGGGGCAGGGCCACTGGCTGCCGCCGGCCCTGGCGGCGGCGGTCGGGCGCAGCGCCGTGCAGCTGCTGGACCTGGAGGGGGAGCGGGAGGCCCGGGAGGGGACGGCCCCGGAGGAGAGGACCGCCGCCCCCGGTGCGGAGCCGGTGGTCGCGGCACCGGATCCCACCGGGCGCTCGGTGGTCGCCGAGGTGGCGAGGGCGCAAACGGGCGAGGCCGCGAAGGTCGTACCGGGCGGCGGTGTGTACGCGGTTCCCGGTACGGCTGGGGTGCCCGGTACGGCTGGTGCAGCCGGGGCCGGGATGCCGGCCCCGCCGGGTTTCGGCCCACCGCCCGTAGGGCTCGTCCCGCCCGTCGAGCCCTGGACGCCGGCCCCGGCCCCGGCCCCGGTGCCACCGGCACCGCTCACGGCGCCGACGGCGGTGCCGGGCTACGGGCCGCACCCGCCGCGGCCAGGCGGCCGACGGAGGTACGGCGCGCTGACGGCCGTGCTGGTCGGCGCACTGCTGCTGGGCGGCGGGTACCTGATGGTCGAACAACTACGGAAGACCGACAGGGACACCGGCGCATCGAACGCCGGGCGGACCGCCCCGACCGGGGGTGGGGCGGCACCCACCGCCCCGGTTTCGAAGAGCCCGGATCCGAAGGGCCCGGAACCGACCGGCGCTGCCTCCGCTCCGGCCGACGACAGCCCCTCGCCCGGCGCACCCCCCTCGGACTCGGGGCCGGGCGTCGTCCCCGCGAAGTTCCTCGGGACGTGGGTCGGCGAACGCACGGCCGCCGGCGGGGAGGTCACCACCGTCGTCCTCACCGTCGTCCAGTCGGCGGAGAGCGAGGAGAAGAGCAGGATCCGCACCGAGAGGCCGCAGTCCGGCACCTGGTGCGAGGGCGCGTGGACGCTCTCCCAGGCCAACGAGAACCGGATCACCTACGCGCACCGGGTGACCGGCTCCTCCCCCGGTACGAAGTGCCTCGCCGACGAGGACCACGGGGTGGTCTATCCCGCGATCACGATGCTGCCGGACAACACCCTCCGGTACAGCATGGACCTGATCAAGCCGGACCAGTTCATGGTGCTGCGGAAGAAGGGCTGAGGCCGGCAGCGGCCGCGGCCGGTACCCGGGCGGCCCGCCCGGGTACCGCCCGCGGGTCTGCGCGGGCTACTGGAGGATGTTGATCGCGCGGGCGATCACCAGGGCTCCGACCATCAGTGAGACGGCGGCCTGGGCCATCATCAGCGCCTTGGCCCACCTCCGGATCGCGGAGACGTCGGTCGGGCTGAAGGCCGTGGCCGTCCAGAACGACAGCGAGAGGTAGTCCGCGAAGATCGGCACCCAGTCGGGCGGTGCGTGGCGCGGGTGCTGCATCTCCGGGAAGACGAACGCGGGGTCGGCGAACGGACGGTACGCCCGTGCGGCCGCCCCACCCCGGTCCAGGTCCCAGTACCAGAGCGCGAAGGCGATGACATTGGTCGCCCAGACCACGCCGCCGGTCGCCAGCAGGCCGGTCGCGTTGTCGGCGTAGATCTTGTTGCCGGTCAGGATGTCGGCCACCAGCCGCCCGGCGGCGAACAGGTTCGCCAGCGTCACGAACGCGATCACCAGGTCGGTGACCACGCGCAGCCACCGCCGGCGGCGGTCGATGCGGCCGGGATCACCGACGACCAGCACGACGAGCAGGACGAACAGGACCACCGGCAGCACCCACGGGGGGCTCTCCCGATAGGTCTCGGGAAGCAGGACGTGCAGCAGGGCGGCGATCAGCACCGCGGAGACGACCGGCCACCACCGCTCTCCGGCCCGGGCGGGGGCCGTGCCGGGCGATGGGTGCTCGGGCGGCGGCCCCGAGGAGTCCGGTGTGGGCATGACCCATTCTGATCCGGCGCCGCGACCCGCGCGGGGACCGAGCGCGTCGGGGTGTCGGTGCCGCTTCGGGGCGGGCCCGGCCAGGCGGATCGGGCGCGCGGACCGGCCAGGCGGATCGGGCGGACCGGGCGGGCCCCGGGTGTCCGATTCGTTCAAGACCGGGTGCGCGGGGGTGTCTAGCGTGGCAGGCATGAATAGCACATCTGCACCGCAGTTCGCCTTCGTCGGGCTGGCCGTTTCGGACATGGCCGCCTCGGTCGCCTTCTACCGGAGGTTGGGGGTGGAGTTTCCGGCAGGGGTCGAGGGGGAGCCGCACGTCGAGGGCACGTTGCCGGGCGGGCCGTTGCTGGTGCTCGACACCGAGGCCACCATCCGGTCGTTCCATCCCGCGTGGCAGCCGCCGAGCGGCGGTACGCGCTCCGCGCTGGCGTTCCGCTGCGCGAGTCCCGCGCAGGTGGACACGGTGTACGAGGAGTTGACCGGCGCCGGGTACCACGGGGAGCTGAAGCCCTGGGACGCCTTCTGGGGGCAGCGGTACGCCGTGGTGCACGATCCGGACGGCAACGGGGTGGATCTGCTCGCGCAGCTGTAGGGGGAGGCTAGGGGAGCAGTAGCGCGGTGACCGGCATGCCCGTCAACTCCCGTACGTCGCGGGCCAGGTGGGCCTGGTCCGCGTAGCCGGCCCGGGCGGCCGTTTCGGCCAGTGGGACGCCGGCCCGGGCGAGGGCCAGGGCGCGTTGCATGCGCAGGATCCGGGCGAGGGTCTTGGGGCCGTAGCCGAAGGCGGTCAGGGAGCGGCGGTGGAGTTGGCGCGCGCCGAGGCCGACCGTCCCGGCCGTCGCGGCGACGGACCGCCCTGCGGCCAGCGAGGCGGCCACCGCGCGGATCAGCGGGTCCTCGGGCGGTGCCTCGGCCGCCAGGCGCAGGGCCAGGGCTTCCAGTGCGGCGGCCGGGTCGGGGGCCGCGTCGACGCGTTCGGTGAGGTGCCGGACCTCGGCGGCGGGCCGCAGGTCGGCCAACTCGACGCGGCGGTCGCGGAGTTCGTGGGCGGGGACGCCGAGCAGGGCGGGGGCGGCACCGGGGCGGAAGCGCACGCCGACCCATGGGCCGCGCAGTCCGGGGCCGGGGCGGAAGGCGTGGGTGTCCGGTCCGGCGACCAGCAGCCGGCCTTCCGTCCACAGCAGGTCCATGCAGCCGTCGGGCAGGACGGCCCCGGCCACGGCATCGCCCGTGCGTCCGGCATCCGTACGGCCGGGGGCCCGCTTCGTCCACACGACCGCGCCGGGCAGCCGGGACGCGCGCTCCAGGTACGGGGAGGACGGGTCCATGACGTGAGGCTACGCGTCCCGGGAGGCGAGCGCGCGGGCGCGTCGATGGCCCCGGCCGCGCGGGGCGGCCGGGGCCATCGGCCCGGAGGGGGTCAGCCGACCCGCTCGGCCGTGGGCTCCGTCGGGGCCCCGGCCGTCCCGTCGGCGGTCTTCCGGCCGTCGCGCATCAGCACCAGGGTGAGCGCCGCGGCTGCGACGACCGCGATGCCGCCCACTGTGAAGGTGGTGGAGGTGGCCGTGTTGAACGCCTCCCGGGCGGCCGCGACCAGTCCGCCGTCCCCGGTGGAGCCGCCCAGCGCGAGCGCGCCGGTGATGTCGTGGCGGGCGGCGGCGGGGGCGGCGTCGGGCATCGCACCGGTGTAGGTGCTGGAGAGCACGGTGCCGAGGATGGCCACGCCGAGCGCCGCGCCGGACTGCTGGATGGTGTCGTTGAGCGCGGAGCCGACGCCGGCGTGCTCGCTCGGGATGGCGCCCATGAGCGCGTTGGCGGCGGCCGGCATGCCGAGGCCGGAGCCGACGCCGAGCACCAGCATGGCCAGGGCGACCTTGGTGAAGCCGTCGCCGACCGAGAGGGTGGCCAGCAGCCAGAAGCCGCCCGCGATGATCAGCATGCCGATCGAGGTGAGCACCCGCGCCGGGACCTTCTTGCCGAGCACCGCGCCGAGCGCGTTGAACACCAGCGAGGCGATGGCCAGCGGGATGAAGGCGAGGCCGGTGTCGGTGGGCGAGAACTCCAGCACGAACTGGAGGTACTGGGTGAGGACCAGCATCAGCCCGCCGGTGGCGAAGGTCAGCAGGACGAGCGAGAAGCTGGCGCCGGTGAAGACCCGGTTGCGGAACAGGTTGAGCGGGACCATCGGCGAGTCGGTGCGGACCTGCCGGACGGCGAAGCCGGTCAGCGAGGCCACCGCGAGCAGGAGCGCGCCGAGGGTGCTCGCGCTGGTGAAGCCGTCCCGGGGCAGCACGATGATCGACCAGACCAGCGCCGTCATGCCGACCATCGACAGCACCATGCCCGGCAGGTCGGGTCGGCGCCACGGCCCCTTGGACTCCGGCATCAGCAGCACCGCGGCGATGATGGCGACCGCCGCGATCGGCACGTTGAGCAGGAAGACCGCGCCCCACCAGAAGTGCGCGATCAGCGCGCCGCCCAGCACCGGACCGCCGACCAGGCCGATCATGGCCACGGCGGTCCAGGCGGCGATCGCCTTCGGGCGTTCCTCGTCGTCGAAGACGGTGATCAGGATGGAGAGCGTGCTCGGCATGACCAGCGCGCCGCCGACGCCCATCAGGACGCGCCCGGCGATCAGCTCACCGGAGCTGCCGGCGTAGGCCGCGACCAGTGAGGCCGCGCCGAACAGCGCGAGTCCGACGATCATCACCTTCCGCCGTCCGAAGCGGTCGGAGAGGCTGCCCGAGGTGAGCAGCAGGCCGGCGAAGACCAGGATGTACGAGTCGATGATCCACTGGATGTCCTGCGCCCCGGCCTTGAGGTCCTCCGCGATCGGCGGGATGGAGACCGTGAGCACCATGTTGTCGATCACCAGCACCAGGCTGCTGAGACAGAGCACGACCAGAATGAGCCAGCGCTGCGGATGACGTTGCACGGCGTTTTCCCCCTTTGAACTTCTCGCGTCGAACCCGGGTTTGAACTTCTCGCTGCGAACCCGGGCTCGGGCTTGGGCTTCGGGCTTCGGAATGAGCGCGCGAGCCGTGGCCGTGGCCGGCCGGAGCCGCGCGGAAGTCGTCGCGGGCACACCGCCCTCCGTCCCCAGGGGTACGGTGTGCGCCGCTCCGAACACTGTACGGACACCGCACACTGTTCGCAATGCCGCACGCCGTTCGATCTCCGCACGCCGTTCGATCTCCGCACACCGTTCGCGGCGCCGTACACTGTTCGCAGCGAGCTGTGGCAAGCTGCGCCGCACCGGACCGGGTCCGGCGATCGACGACTGGCGAGGAGGGCCCGATGGCGGCCAAATCAGAGGACGGCACGACCCCGGGCATCCCCCTGCCGTGGAACCGGCCCCAACGACGGCGGGAGCAGCCCTCCCTCAGCCGCGAGCAGATCGTCGCCGAGGCCTTCGCACTGCTGGACTCCGACGGCATCGACGCGCTGAGCATGCGCAAGCTCGCCGCCCGGCTGAACGCCGGCGCGACCTCGCTCTACACCCACGTCGCCAACAAGGAGGAACTGCTCGCCCTGGTCGTCGACCAGGTCTTCGGTACCCTCCCGCAGCCGGAGGCCGAGGGCTCCGAGGACCCGAAGGTCTGGCGCGCGAAAATCATGGAGTGCGCCGAGAGCATGCGCGCGACCATCATTCGCTACCCGTGGATGGTCTCGGTGATCGGCGACGTCGGGATGATCTACCTCGGCCCCAACTGGATGCGCATCTCCGAGTCCCTGCTGGCCGTCCTGGACACGGCCGGCTTCGAGATGGGCGACGCGAACGACGCGATGAGCGCTGTGATGGGCTACACCATCGGAACCGCCTGCGTGGAGGCCTCCTGGGTGAGCTCGCTGGCCCGCAGCGGCCACGACGAGCAGGAGTGGATCAACCGGCTCCTGCCCACCGTCATCGAGGCCACCAAGGAGTTCCCGCGACTGCACCGGCTGTACACCACCGAGGTTCCGGGCGAGGTCGAGGCGGGCCGGGACAGCAGCTTCGCCCGGGGCGTCAACGTCATCCTGGACGGGATCGAGGCGGCCCGCACCGCCCGCCACGGGGCCTGAGGGCGCCGGCCCTGGGGCGCCGGCCCGGGGCCGCCCGTGACCGCTCCCCGGAGACGCTCAACTCCCGCTGAGGGCCTGCACCTCCGCGTACCCCGGCACCCGACCGACCGGCTCGCCCGCCGCGACGGCCGCCGCCGTGGCCACCGCCGCCGCCAGTGCCGCGCGGTACAGCAGCGAGCCCAGGCTGACCCGGGCCACCCCGAGCGCGGCCAGCTCGGCGAGGCCCGGGCCGGCCGGCGTCCAGAGGATGTTCAGCGGGACGGAGAGCGCGCCGACCAGCCGGCCGATGGCCGCCGGATCGGCCGGCCCGGGGACGAACACGCCGTCCGCGCCCGCCTGCTGGTAGGCGTCCAGGCGCCGGAGCGCCCCCGCCTCGGGGGCGTCCTGCCCGCACCAGTAGGTGTCGGTGCGGGCGTTGACGAACAGCTCCGGCACGGCCGCCTTCACCGCCGCGATCTTGGCGGCATGGCGGTCGACGGGGGTCAGCGAACCGTCCGCCCGGCCGTCCTCCAGGTTGATGCCGACCGCTCCGGCCTTCGCCAACTCCACGGCCAGTTCGGCGACTTCGTCCGGATCGTCGCTGAACCCGGACTCCGCGTCGACGCTCAGCAGGAAGCCGACCCGCCCGAGCCGGCGCGCCAGCCGTACCGTCTCCGCGCGGGTGGCGGCGGCACCGTCGGGCAGGCCGGCGACGGCAGCCACGCCCAGGCTGGTGGTGCCGATCGCGGGGTGCCCCTGGGCGGCGAGGGCGACGGCCGAGGCGTGGTCCCAGGCGTTGGGGAGCAGCAGCGGACGGCCGGGGCGGTGGTGCAGGGCGGCGAAGGGGGTCATCGGGTCGTCTCCGTCGGGTCGTTCGTGAGGTTTCCGGTCGCGTCCGCCGGGGTGTCGGTCGCGCCGTCCGGGCTGCCGGTCGCACCCGCGGGGCTGCCGAGCGCGCCGACCGAGTCCGCGTAGTAGTACCCGGCCCCGGAGACGTGCCGGACGATCTGCCGGAAGCTCCAGCCCGTCCCCGGCGAGTCGTCCAACCACTCGTCCGGCAGTGCGGTGATCCGCCGGGACCAGATCCCGGCCAGCCGGGTCAGCCGGCTGCGGGCCTCGTCCAGGTCGGCGGTGGTGAACGGGGCCAGGTCGGCCGGGGTGGTGACACCGGAGGCGTGCCAGCGGTCGGGCTCGGTCGGCTCACCGGCCACCCGGGCCTCCAACTCGGCGAGGTGGTCGACAAGATGGTCGGCGATACGGCGAACAGCCTTGTGCGGCGTGTAGGTTCGGCCGTCGGCGTTGACGATCGGGCGACCGCCCCAGGCCGTCCAGCCGGCCGCCAGGACGAGCACGCGCTCGACCATCTCCGGTACCAGGGAGGCGAGTTCGACCTTCCCCCGATCCGGCGCGGGCGGCATGTCCGGCGCCCCGGTGTCCGCCGGATCGGAGGCGCCGTACAGGATGCCCTCGGCGATGACCAGGGCCTGCGAGCGGCCCGGGCAGCTCCGGGGCGGTGCGCCGAAGGTGAGCGCGACGCCCTCCGGCGCCCCGGACTGGGCCGCCGCGATGTCGAGCAGGACCAGCGTCCCGGCCGGTACCGCGACCCGGCCGACCTCGGTCGCCCGGGCGGCGAGACGACGCATCGTCCGGACCGGCGGGTCCGCACGCAGCACGCCGGCCAGACCGTTCTCGTGCCGGCGGGCGCCCTCAACCAGCGCGGCGGTGGCGTCGCAGGCCTGGACGAGCAGGCCGATCCGGTTCGCGGCCGTCTCCTCGTCCCGGTCCCCCGCCGCCTCGTCCCGGTCCGCCATCAGGGACAGCAGCCGGGCCACCGCCGCGTCCGCCGCCGGGGCGGCGGCCACCGTGTCGGCGGCCACCGGGTCGGCCTGCGCATCGGCGAAGTACGCCCGGGACACCGTCGCGACGTCCCGCGCCACGGCCTCCGGGTCGGCCAGGCCGAGTTCCGCCGCGAGCACCCGGACCACCCGCAGCCGGACGTCGGACTCGAAGCCGGCGGCCGCGGCCACCCGCAGCCGGTCCGGGTCCAGCCGCTCCAGGTCCGCCAGCACCAGCGCCCGGCGCCGGGCGTGCGGCTCGCCGGAACTGAACCGGGCGACGGCGGACCGCAGCCAGGCCACCGTGCCGGGGGCGGCGCCGGGCGCTCCGGGCACGGCCGGCCCGGCGGGCGGCGGGACCAGCGCCGGGTCGGCCAGCGCCGCCGTCACGTCGTCGTAGCGGGAGAAGGTCATCGTCGCGGGGCCGGAGACCACCGTGGTTTCGCTCATGCCGTCATCGTGGCCCCGGGTCGTTTCGGCCCCGGCCGAACCGTGCGGGGGTGACGATGACGGCATGTCCCCGGCTCCGCTCCCCCACGCGGCCCCGCCGCCGCGACCGCCCCGTCCTCCGTGCGCCGCTCCGCCCCGGTACGCGACTCGGCGCCCGCCCGCACCCTCGTGCCCCGACCATGGAGGCATGACGCTCGCCGCCTTCGCCGCCCTGCTCGCCGACCCCACCCGCGCCGCCATCTGCACGGCGCTGCTCGACGGTCGCGCCTGGACCGCGGGTGAGCTGGCCCGCCTCGCGCGCGTGGCGCCGTCCACGGCCAGCGAGCACCTGTCCCGGCTGATCGCGGGCGGGCTGCTGGCCGAGGAACGACAGGGCCGGCACCGGTACGTCCGGCTGGCCACGCCCGCGGTGGCCACGCTGATCGAGGACCTCACCGTCTTCGCCGAGTCCGGCACCGGCCCCGGCACCGGCCCCGCGACCGCGCCGCGCAACCTGACCGAGGCCACCCGGCTGAGTGCCGAGGCCCGGGCCCGTACCTGCTACGACCACCTGGCCGGACGCCTCGGCGTGGCCGTGTCGGACGCGCTGTTCGCCCGCGGCCTGGTCACCGAGGAGGGCGGGCTGGCCGTCACCGGGCACGGCCAGGACTGGCTGGCCGCGCAGGCGATCGAGCTGCCGCCGCGCGCGGGCCGCCGGGGCGGACGCCCGGTCGTGCGCGGTTGCCTGGACTGGACGGAACGCCGCACCCACCTGGGCGGGGCACTCGGCGCGGCACTCTGCCGGGCCGCCCTGGACCGTGCCTGGGTGGAGCGGATCGGCTCCGGCCGGGCCCTTCGGGTCACCCCGGACGGCGGCCGGGCGCTGCGCGAGCTCCTCGGCGTGGAGCTGCCCTGACGGCCGTCCCCGGCGCCGCTCGAACCGCCGCTCGATGTGCCGGGCGAACCGCCGCTCGATGCGCCGCTCGAACCGCCGCTCGGTTGCCGCTCGAACCGCCGCTCGGTTGCCGGGCGAGCCGCCGCTCAGCCCATCGACTTCGCCCCGTCCAGCGACTCCCGGATGATGTCCGCGTGCCCGGCGTGCTGCGCGGTCTCGGCGATCAGGTGCAGCAGCACCCGCCGGGCCGACCAGGCCGTGCCCGGCGGGAACCAGGGTGCGGGCGGCAGCTCGTGGGCGAGGTCGAGGTCGGGCAGGGTCCGGACCAGCTCGTCCGTCCCGCGCGCCGTCCGCTCGTACTCGGCGAGCAGCCCGGCCAGGGTGTCGCCCTCCGCCATCCGGAACTGGGCCGCCCAGGCGTCCGGGTCGGCGGCGCCCCCGTCCCCGCGCCGCATCGCCTCCGCGCCGCCGGTCATGAACCGCGCCCAGCGCGCCTCGACCGCCGCCACGTGCTTGACCAGGCCGCCGAGGCACAGCTCGCTGACCGTGGTGCGCTCGGCCGCCTGCGCGTCGGTGAGGTCCCGTACGGTGCGCCGCAGCAGTTCGCGGTGCTTGTCCAGCGTTTCGACGAGTTCCTCGCGCTCACCCATCGGCCACCCCTGCCGCTCGTCGTCCCGTCGGACGCATCAGATGTCCACCGTCTCCGGCTGCTCCCCTACCCGCCGACCGATGTCGATCAACCCGAAGGCCGCCCCCTGCGGGTCGCCGACCGCCGCGAACCGGCCGAACGGGCTGTCCATCGGCCCGAAGTACACCTTGCCGCCGCGGGCCGTCAGCCGGCCGATCGCGGCGTCGGTGTCGTCCACCGCGAAGTAGACGCTGATGTACGAGGGCGCCTCGGGCGGCAGGAAGTCCCCTTCCGCGCCCATTCGGCCGAGCACCGGCCGGTCGTCGACCTGGAACATCCGGTAGTCGAAGTCCCCGCCCGCCATCTTCTTCACGCCGAACGGGAAGACCGCCGGGAAGAAGGCGTCCGCCTTCGCGGGCTCGCGGGTCACCAACTCGGCCCAGGTGTAGGCGCCGGGCTCGCCCTGCTTCTCGAAGCCCTCGTGCCGGCCGGCCTGCCAGACGCCGAACACCACTCCGGCCGGGTCCTTGGCGATCACCATCGTGCCGAAGTCGCCGACCTGCATCGGCCCCATGACCACCTCGCCGCCGTTGGCGCGGATCCGCGTCGCGGTGGCACCGGCGTCGGGCGAGGCCAGGTAGAGGCACCAGGCGGACTGGGCCTCCGCGCCCGGCATCGGCGGCACGATCGCGGCGACCGCCTTGCCGTCCGAGTAGGCCTGGGTGTAGTTCCCGAACTCCGACGAGCTCTCGCCGAAGGTCCAGCCCAACACGTCGCCGTAGAAGGCCTTCGCGCCCTCCAGGTCGGTGAACATCGCGTCGGCCCAACAGGGTGTGCCCTCAGGTAGCGCAGCCATCTCTCTGCCCTCGTGTGTGGCGAAAGTGCGCGCGCCGGAGGGCGCGCGCCGGCCCCCGGTTCGCCCACCTCGCCCCAACTCGGAGAAACCCACAAAGCCGGGAACACACCGATGTCGCCCACTCCCCCCCCCCCTCCACTCAACTCCGAACCACCT
>NZ_JBHVJT010000075.1:36639-50148 GCF_042798815.1 Kitasatospora sp. NPDC057738
CTAGGGTGGAGCCAAGCGGCTTCCCCTCTGGGGAGAACCCATCCCCTTTCCTTTTCTGGGGGGGGAAAGAGGGAGGCGGGCGGCCCCCCCCCCCCCGGCCCCCGGTTCGCCAGCCTAGCCACGATGCGGCGCACCCGCGCGGTCTGGACCCGCGCGGGTGCGGCCCGTCGACGTCACCCGCCCGCCGACGTCAGCAACCCTCCGACGTCAGCCGCCCTCCGACGTCAGCCGCCCGCCGACAGGCGCAGCGAGGCCGTCCCCAGGCCGGTCGGGCCGAGCGGCACCGAGGGCGGCGGGACCGTCGGAACAGACGGGACCGACGGGACCGGCGCGGTGGCGGACGCCGGAGCCTCGGCGGCCGCCGCCGTGGCCGCCCGACGGGCCTGCGAGGCCTCCACCAGGTCCCGCTCGGCGCCGAAGTGCCGGTCCAGGTCGGCCGTGGCGTACCGGAGGCAGCCCCCGTGCCAGTTCAGGATGCCCGCGAGCCAGTTCTCCAGCTCCCCCACGTACCCGTCGAGCATCTCCCTGGCCGCCTGCTCCAGCCCGAAGTCCTCGTACATGACCGGGAGTTCCTTCTGCACCACGTGCTGGAACTGGCCCAGCCGCGAGTGCATCAGGTCGTCGACGATCCGGACCGCCGACTCGTAGTCGCAGCCGAAGAAGTTCTGCACCACCAGGACGGCGTTGTGCAGCTCGCCCTCGTACTCGATCTCCTTCTGGTACGAGAAGAGGTCGTTCATCATGCACGCGTAGTCCATCGCGGAGTTCTCCAGCGCGCGCATCGACCCGTGGTCGTACACCTCCGGCGGCACGGTCTGCCCGTGGCCGAGGCGGGAGAGGCTCGCGGTGAGCTCGGAGCCGAAGGTGGAGCGGCGCATCTCCAGGTAGTCCACCGGGTCCGGGATCCGGTTCTGGATCTGGTTGCTCAGCTCCCAGATCCAGCTGTCCAGCATCGCCTCGACCGCCATCCGGAACCGGCCCCTGGCCTCGACGGTCATCGGGCCGGCGGTGCGCTCCCAGATGTCGGCGAGGCCGCGCTCCAGCGCGTTGACGGGCTCCGGCACGGGGGCGCCGTCCACCGGCATGAACAGGGACAGCCGCGCGTTGGCGGCCTTGGCGCCGCCCAGGTCGCGGGTGCGTCCGAAGGCCCGGGGGTAGTAGTCGTCGGCCCAGGTGCCCCAGGCCAACCAGGCCGAGGAGATGTCGAGTTGGTCGGCGGTGGCGTCCGGGTGGAGGCCGGCCGCGCAGAGCGGGAGGTCGTAGTCGCGCATCGACTCGGCGTCCCAGATGCCGGATCCGGGAACGCCCGGCTCAGCCGCCAGCAGCCCCATCCGCTCGGCCCACGCGATCACGCGCTCCCGGGCACCGTCCAGGTGCGGGCTCAGCCGGAGCTCGTACGGAAGCTTGAACTCCGGCAGCAGGGACGGCCCGACGGCCTGGTACGGCACGTGGCCGTGCGACCGCGCCCGCCGCGCGGCCGGGCCCGCCGCGCCCTTGGCCGCCGGCGTCGAGCCCCCCTCCGTCACGGCCGCCGTGGCTGCCGAAGCCCCGGCGGCCGTGCTGCGCAGGATGTCCAGCGCCGAGGTCCCGATGCCGCCGATCGCGTACTGGTCCCACCAGTTGCCGCCCCCGGGCCCTCCCGGCAGGCCCGGCAGGCCCACCGGCCCGCCGCCCGAGCCGGGAGCGACCTCGCCTCCGGAGCCGCCCGAACCCGCGGCCGCCCCACCGCCGTTCATGTACCGGCTGGACCGCAGGTGCCACTCGTGCCCGCCGGACTGCCAGTCCTGCAGGCCCTTGACGTACGCCGTGACCCGGGCGCGCCCCACCGGGTCCAGCCCGGTCTCCGCGAACAGCACCGGCAGTTCGGTGAACACGGTGTTCTCGAACTGCTGGAGCCGCGAGGTGAGCAGGTCGTTGACCGCGTCCGCGGCCTCCTGGGTGGAGCACTCCAGGAACCGCTCCAGCACCAGGACGCCGTTGCTCAGCTCGCCCTCGTCCTCCACCTCCCGCTGGTACGAGAAGATGTCGTTGCGCAGGTGCACCCCGTCGGAGAAGGCGTCCATCAGCACCCGCAGCGCCCGCGAACCCGACACCTCCTTCGGCACCTCGGCGCCGGCCGCGTACTCGACCAGCTGCGCGGACCAGGGCGCGCCGCCGACCTTGCGGCGCATCTCGATGTACTCGACCGGATTGGCCACCCGGCCCTCGTTGATGTTGGCGAGCTCCCACAGCGACTCGTTGAGCAGGTTCCGGGTGCTCTCGGCGAACCGGATCCGCCAGTCCTCGCCCATCGCCGGCACGGTGCGCCGCCACAGGTCGGCCAGGCCCGCCTCGACCGGGTTCTCCGGCTCGGGCAGCTCGGTGGCCGGGTCGGCCGGCATGAACAGCGGCAGCCGGTCGAGGTGGGCCTTGCCCGCACCGCGGTCGTTGGTGCGCTTGAACATGTCGAGGAAGTGGTCGTCGAAGAAGAAGACCCACACGTACCAGTCGGTGACCAGCGACAGCGCCTCGGCGGAGGCGTCGGGGTGGGTGTACGCGCAGAGCAGGCCGTAGTCGTGGGCTTCCAGGTCGGCCTGATCCCAGATTCCGGAACCCTCCAGCATCCCCATCTCCCGGGCCCAGTCGGTGGAGTGGGCCCGTGCCTCGTCCAGATGGGGGTTGAGGCGTGCCGGGTGCGGCACGTAGAAGGACGGCAGTTCGAACGGCTGGGTCACGGCGGGCGAGCCTTTCTGGACGCGTCGATTGGACCAAGAATGACCCGTCGTCAGCTCGCCGCACCGGCACAACAGAAACAGTCATATGAAATGACTCGTTCCCCCCGTTCGAAGCCACCCGCCCAGCCGAGCGCCCTCCCCCACCACGCACGCCCCCACACCCGCCCCGCGCACTCCTCCCCGTGCACGCCGCCTCCACCGGGCGGCCCCACCGGGCCGGGCGGCGGGGCGGGCCGGGCGGCCCCGGCTCAGGCCGCGAGGGCGAGGACGAGGGAGGCGGCGGTGGGCGCCATGTAGACGAGGGGGAACGGGACGTGGGCGTAGGCGCGGGCGCGGAGGACGGTGATCACGGCGCCGAGGAAGTAGAGGATCACGCCGACCGCGGCCGCGTAGCCGACGGCCGGGACGGCGAGGCCGGCCAGCAGGCCGAGGGCGCCGGCCGCCTTGGCGACGCCGAGCCAGGTCCACCAGGCGCGCGGGACGCCGTAGTCGGCGAGCGGCTTCACGACGTACTCGGCGCCGGCGAAGACGGAGTAGGCCGAGAAGCCGACCATGAGGGCGGCGAGGACGGTGACGACGGTGTGGGCGACGGACATTGGAGCGCTCCCATTCGACGGCTGTTCGGTTCGACACTCCCCTGACCCGGGGCATCCGCCGGATGTGACAGGCGCGGGCAAATAATTGTCCGCGACACCCCGTCGCCACCCCCGGCAACCGCTCCGCCAACGAACAATGCAGCTCTGACAAGGCCTTGAACAGAGACGACTTCCCCGGCTACGGGCGTGTTGATCCTCTACGCCAACGCCGCGTCCACCAGACTGGGCGCCGACCAGACGTCAACTCCGAGGAGGGCAAGCCCGTGAACGTCACCGTTCGGCTCGCACAACAGCCCGAGGCCGACGAACTGCTCGGACGGAGTGCGCTCGCCGCGCTCGTCGGCATGCTGCTGGACCAGCAGGTCCCGATGGAGTGGGCGTTCACCGGCCCGCTGACCATCGCGCAGCGCCTCGGCCACGACGACCTGGACGCCCACGAGATCGCCACCTACAACCCGGAGGAGTTCGTCGCGCTCCTCTCCGCGAAGCCCGCGGTGCACCGCTACCCGGCCGCGATGGCCAAACGGGTGCAGCAGCTCTGCCAGTTCCTCGTCGCGCAGTACGACGGCGACGCCGCGGCGCTGTGGAAGAACGTCCGCACCGGCAAGGAGCTGCTCAGCCGGCTCAACGCCCTGCCCGGCTTCGGCAAGCAGAAGTCGCAGATCTTCCTGGCCCTGCTCGGCAAGCAGTACGGGGTGCGGCCGGAGGGCTGGCGCGAGGCGGCCGGGGCGTACGGCGAGGAGGGGGCGCACCGCTCGGTCGCGGACATCACCGGCCCCGAATCCCTCACCCTGGTACGTGAGTTCAAGCAGGAGATGAAGCGCGTCGCGAAGGAGGCCAAGGCCGCCGCCAAGCCGCGCACCACCACCCGTACGACCGCCGCCCCCGCCCCGACCGGTGCGCGCTGACCGACGGCCCGGCCGCCCGTGCCAACGGTCGACCCACCCGGCCGACCGCGTCGGGGCCGGGCCCTCCCGGAGCGCGACGCGGGCCCCGGCCGCGCCGCGCGACCGGGGCCCGCGAACGGGAGCGCTCCGTCAGATCAGGACGGGCTCCCGCTCCTCGGCGGTGGAGCCGGCCACGGCCCCGGCCGCCTTGCGCCGCCGCGGCAGCGCGAACATCAGCAGGAAGACGGCGAGCAGCACCCCGGCGACCCACCACATCGCGTTCACGAAGGCCCCGCCGAACGCCGCCCCGACCGCCTGCGGCGCGACCACGTCGTCCATCGCCCCGAAGAAGGCCACCGACACCAGGCCGAGCCCGAGCGCGTTGCCCACCTGCTGCACGGTGTTGATCAGCCCGGACGCCGAACCGGCGTGCTCGCGCGGCACCTCCGCCAGCACCGCGTCGGTGATCGGCGCGACGATCAGACCCATCCCGAGACCCATCACCACCAGCGGCAGCACCATCTGCCAGGTCGTGATCGCCGTCCCGTACCGGTCCGCCTCCCAGATGTAGACGAGCACGCCCGCCGCCATCACCAGCGCGCCGGTCTGCAGGACCTTCCGGCCGAACCGCGGCACCAGCTTCTGCACCGACAGTCCGGCCGCCGTGGAGACCGCGATCGAGAACGGGATGCCGGTCGCACCGGCCTTGAGCGGGCTCCAGCCCAGGCCCACCTGCATGTAGAGGGTCCAGACCAGGAAGTAGATGCCGAGCGCCACGCCGAAGGCCAGCTGCACGCAGATGCCGGCCGCGAAGGACTTCACCCGGAACAGCGCCAGCTCCACCAGCGGCGAGCCGTCCCGCCGCGTCTTGACCTTCTCGTACACCACGAACAGCGCGAACACCGGCAGGCTCCCGGCCATCGACAGGTAGCCCCACAGCGGCCAGCCGGCCTCCCGGCCGTGCGTCAGCGGGTAGATCAGCATCAGCAGGCCGAGGCTGGCCAGCGCCACGCCCACCAGGTCCAGCTTCAGCGCCTGGTCGGCCTTCGACTCGTCGATGAAGCGGCGGCCGAGCAGCAGACCGGCGATGCCGACCGGCAGGTTGATCAGGAAGATCGGCCGCCAGGCCAGACCGAACAGGTCCCACTCGGTGAGCAGCGCACCGATCAGCGGGCCGGAGACCGCGCCCAGCCCGACCACCGCGCCGAACAGGCCGAACACCTTGCCGCGCTCCTCCGCCGGGAAGGTCGCGTGGATGATCGACAGCACCTGCGGCACCATCAGCGCCGCCGTCCCGCCCTGGAGCAGCCGGGTCGCGACCAGCATCTCCGGGCCGGAGGCCAGCCCGCACAGCGCCGAGGCCAGCGTGAAGCCGCCGATCCCGATCAGGAACACCCGCTTGCGGCCGTGGATGTCGCCCAGCCGACCGCCGGTGATCAGCCCGATCGCGAAGGCCAGCGCGTAGCCGCCGGTCACCCACTGGATGGCGCTGAAGGAGGCGCCGGTGTCCTGCTGGATGCTCGGGATGGCGATGTTGACGATGGTGACGTCCACCAGGTCCATGAAGGAGGCCACCATCACGATCGTCAGCGCGATCCACCTCCGCCGGTCCGCTGCCGCGGTGCTCATTGCGGTCTCCTCTTTTTTCTTCTGCACGTCCACGCCGCTCTTCTCCACGTCCGCGACAGTAACGGCCGTGTAGGTCAGAACCTGTCCCAGTTGGTCGGGCATGCTGGACGCCATGAGCGACACCCCGGCCCGGCTGCTGAGCCTCCTGTCCCTGCTCCAGACCCCGCGCGAGTGGCCCGGCAGCGAACTCGCCGAGCGGCTCGGCGTCAGCCCCCGCACCATCCGGCGCGACATCGACCGGCTGCGCGAGCTCGGCTACCCGGTGCGGGCCAGCATGGGCCCGGACGGCGGCTACCGGCTGGTCGCGGGCACGGCGATGCCCCCGCTGCTGCTGGACGACGAGGAGGCGGTGGCCATCGCGGTCGGGTTGCGCGCCGCGGCCGGGCACGCCGTGGTCGGCATCGAGGAGGCCTCGGTACGGGCGCTCGGCAAGCTGCTCCAGGTGCTGCCGGGCCGGCTGCGGCAGCGGGTCGGGACGCTCAACTCCGCCACCGTGCCGCTGCTCACCGGGGACGGCCCGACCGTCGACCCGGAGGACCTCACCGTGCTCGCCCGCGCCGTCACCGCCCGGGAGCGGCTGCGCTTCGGCTACCGGGCGTACGACGGGGCCGAGACCAGGCGGCAGGTCGAGCCCGAGCGGCTGGTCTCGGTCGGCCGCCGCTGGTACCTGGTGGGCTACGACCTGGACCGCGAGGACTGGCGGCTCTTCCGGGTCGACCGGCTGAGCGGCCCGGCCGCCACCGGCGTCCGCTTCACCCCGCGCCCGCTCCCCGCCGAGGACGCCGCCGCCTACGTGGCGGGCAAGCTGCACCGCCCGTCACCGAGCGGCACCGTGGTCGCCACCGTGCACGCCCCGGCCGAGCGGGTCCGCCGCAGTCTCCGGCCGGGCGACTCCGAGGTCGAGCCGATCGACGAGCACAGCTGCCGGCTCCGCTCCCGCACCGACTCCCTGGAGTGGACGGCGATGCGGCTGCTCTCGCTGGACTGCGCCTTCGAGGTGCACGAGCCGCCCGCGCTGCGCGAGCACCTGCGCGAACTGGCGGCCCGCGCCGAGCACGCGGCGGGGGCGCCGGACGGGGGCGGTCCGGACCCGGCCCAGGGCCGGTCCTAGACCTCGACCCGGTACCAGCCGTTGCCGGACCTGAACCACAGCACGCCGTCCCGGCCGTAGGCACGGCGGCGGTCGAGCTCGCCGGGCACGTCCGGCCTGCGCTTCCCGGTCTGCTTCCACTGCTTGCCGACCAGCAGGTGCCAGGTCAGCTCCCCGCCCCGGGACAGGAAGACGCCCTCCCGGGCGCGGACCGCGAAGCCGACCGGCAGCCGGACCGGGCACGGCACCGTGGACGAGGTCCCGTCGGCCGCCTCGATCCGGGTGAGGTAGCTGCCCGAGGAGCCCGGGTACCAGGCCAGCCAGGCGCACCGTCCCTCGGTCGCTCCGGCCAGGCCCTCCAGGGGGTACCCGGGCAGGTCCTTCGGGTGGTCCGGGCTCCACACCACCCGGCCGTGGGTGTCGGCGCCGCGGAGTCCCGCGCAGGACATCGGGTGGTCGCCGTAGATGCCCTCGTCCCCGTAGGCCATCCAGATCCGGCCGTCCCGGTCGGTCACCAGCACGGGCGTGTCGTCGCCGAGGAGGAGTTCCCGGCCGGGGGTCCCGTCGGGCCCGTACACGAAGCCGTTGGGCCGCCACTCCTCCCCGTCCTGCTCGGCGCGGGCCTCGACCAGCAGCAGCCGGCCGCCCGGCAGCAGCGCAAGGTGGTCCGGCGAGCGGTCGACCCCGGACAGCGGCACCCGCCACTCCCCGCGGGGGCCCGTCACGACCACCTCGGCCTCGTACGGGAACCGGACCTCCGGCCAGGACCCGGCCGGTGCCGTGCACTGCTCCGGCACCACCAGGACGGCCAGCTCCCCGTCCGGCCCCACCGTCCAGGTCACGGCCCGGCGGCCGGCCTTCCACTCCTCCTCGGGCAGCCGCCAGACCTCGACCGGACGATCGGATATCGCCAAGGGTCAGACCCCGTACTCGGCGGTCAGCAGCGCCCGGCCCAGGGTGTGGAAGGTGAGGTGGAAGCCCACCTGGGCGGGCGGGGTGTCGGCGGCGACGTCCAGCTTCTCGACGTCCAGCGCGTGCACCGCGAAGACGTAGCGGTGCGGGGCGCCGGGCGGCGGGGCGGCGCCGTCGTACTGGTTGCCCGGGAAGTCGTTGCGGCCGTGGAAGGAGGCCTCGCCGGGCAGGTCGGCGTCGGAGGAGCCGGCGCCGCGCGGCAGCCCGGTGGTGTCGGCGGGCAGGCCGAGGGCGAGCCAGTGCCACCAGCCGGAGCCGGTCGGCGCGTCCGGGTCGTAGCAGGTGACCGCGATGCTCCGGGTGCCCTCCGGCAGGCCCGACCAGGCCAGCTGCGGCGAGAGGTTGCCGCCGGCGTGGATGAACTCCCGGCCCAGCGTGGCGCCTTCGGTGATGTCCTGGCTGCTCAGCGGGAAGGACGGCACCTGCGGAAGGAACTCGTACGGCAGCGGCGCGCGCTTGCTCATGGGCTGGTCACCTCTCACGGTCGGATCCCACGATCGGATCTCACGGTCGGAACGACACGAGTCACTGTAATGGGGTGCACGTACGCTTCCGGCGCCCCTAGAGTCGGGGCATGGCCGCCAAAATCGCCCAGCTGTTCGCCGACTCCCGCCGCGCGCTGCTCACCATGCTCGGCATCCAGGCCGTCATCTGGTCGGTGCAGGTGCTCAACTGGCTGGACGACTACGGGCTGTCGCGGGAGTTCGGCCTGCGCACGGAGCAGGTCGGGGACCTCCCGGAGATGTTCACCTCGCCGTTCCTGCACTTCAGTTGGAGCCACATCGAGGCCAACTCCTGGCCGCTGTTCGTGCTCGGCTTCCTGTCCGCCTACCGGGGCATGAGGAAGTTCCTGCTGGCCAGCCTGGTGATCACGGTGTCCGGCGGGCTGCTGGTCTGGCTGCTGGAGAGCCCGAACACGGTGACGGCCGGCGCGAGCGGCATGGTCTACGGCTACCTCGGCTACGTGGTGCTGCGCGGGCTCCTGGACCGCAACGTGCTGGACGCGGTGGTCGGCATCGTCGTCGCGGTGGTCTACTCGACCATCCTGATCGGGGTCCTGCCCGTCACCCCGGGCGTCAGCTGGCTGGGCCACCTCGGCGGGCTGATCGGCGGACTGGCCGCCGCCGTCCTGCTCCGCGACCGGTCGGCCGCGAAGCCCGCCGCGCCGCAGGGGACCGCCCCGACCGGCCCCGGATCCGCCCTGCTCAAGCAGTTGGACGAGCTCGGCCTGTAGGGCGTGTCCGGCGATTCCCGTCCGGACCATCAGGTATAGACCAATCCCACCCCTGCGGCTAGCGTGGACGGCTCACCCTCCCCCAGCTCCGGAGCCGCACCATGGAGTCGTCCGTCCTCGCCTTCGCCACCGACCTGCTCGACGAGGGCGCCGACACCTTCTTCGGCAACCTCACCGACCGCGCCGGGGTCGGCGGCGTCACCCTCGCCTCGGTCTACCACGAGGCCCGCGACGTCTTCCCGCACAACCCCCGCCGGGTGGTCCGCTACCTGGAGCCGGGCGCGGCGTACTTCCGCCCCGACCCGGCCGCCTGGCGGGGCCGCCGGCTGGCCCCCGCGCCGTCCACCGCGATCGGCGACCGCGACCCCTTCGCCGAGGCCGCCGAGGAGGCCCGCCGCCGCGGGCTGAAGCTGCACGCCTGGACGGTCTTCTGCCACAACGACCGGCTCGGCTTCACCCACCCCGACTGCGCCCCGGCCAACGCCTTCGGCGACCGCCACCTCACCGAACTCTGCCCGGCGAACCCGGAGGTCCGGGAGTACGCGCTGACCCTGGTCGCCGAACTGGCCCGGTACGGCGTGGACGCGATCCGCGCCGAGTCCCTGCACTTCCACGGACTGCGCCACGGCTACCACCACGAGCGCTACTTCGAGGAGTTGGGCCCGACCGCCGAGGCCCTGCTCGGGGTCTGCTTCTGCCCGCACTGCCGCTCCGCCGCCACCCGCGCCGGGGTCCCGGCCGAGGCGGTGGCCGCGGCGGTCCGCGCCGAGCTGCGCCGCCGGCTGGCCGACGAGTCCGCCGCCGCCGAGCCCGCCGACCTGAGCACCCTCGCCGACGGCGCCTTCGCCGCCTACGTGGACGCCTCCGCCACCACCGTCACCGCGCTGGCCGCCGACCTCGCCGAGCAGGCCCGGCGGCACGGCATGCGGCTGACCTTCATGGACGGCGGCGGCCCGGGCACGGGCTGGCTCGCCGGCATCGACCTGCCCGCCCTCGCCGGGGCCGTCGACCGGATCGAGACCCTCGGCTACGCGAGGACCCCGGAGGCGGTCCGGGAGAAGGTCGCCGCCTTCGCCCTGCACGGCGTCCGCCCGCAGTCCCTGGCGGTGATCCTGCGCCCGATGTCCTCCGACTGCGACGGCCCGGAGAACCTCGCCGCCAAGATCACCATCCTGCGCGAACTCGGCGTCCCCGAGGTGGAGTTCTACAACTACGGCCTGATGCGGCTGTCCTCCCTGGACCGGATCGGCGCCGCGCTCTCCGCCTGACCGGCCGGCGCACCGCCCCACCGACGGGCGCCCCGCCCGACCGGTCAGCGCCGCCGCTTGGACGTCCCGAACAGGCTGCGCGAGATCTCCTGCCCGAGCTGCTTCCCGGCCGAGCGCGCGAAGGACTTCACGGTCGGGTTGCTCAGCAGCGATCCGAGCAGCCCGCCCGCACCCTCCTTCTCCCTCGGCGCCTCCCGCCCCGGCGCCCGCTCAGCAGGCGCCGAGGGAGAAGGACCGGTGGGCGCCGCCTGGGGCCGCGGGGCACGCGCCGCCAGCTTCTCGTACGCCGACTCCCGGTCGATCGCGTCCCGGTAGCGCGCCGTCAGCGGCGAGGCGTCCACCACCGCCTGCAGGGCCGTCGCCCCGATCGGCCCCATCAGCGACTGCGGCGCCCGCAGCCTGGTCGCCGCGACCGGCGTCGGCGCGCCCTTCTCGGAGAGGACGGTGACCACGGCCTCGCCGGTGCCCAGCGAGGTCAGCACCGCGCCGAGGTCGTACGAGGAGCGCGGAAAGGTCGAAACGGTGGCCTTGAGCGCCTTGGCGTCGTCCGGGGTGAAGGCGCGCAGCGCGTGCTGCACCCGGTTGCCCAGCTGCGCCAGCACGTCGGACGGCACGTCCCGCGGCGTCTGGGTCACGAAGAAGATGCCGACGCCCTTGGAGCGGATCAGCCGCACGGTCTGGGTGATCGCCTCCAGGAAGGCCTTGGAGGCGCCCTTGAACAGCAGGTGAGCCTCGTCGAAGAAGAACACCAGCTTGGGCTTGTCGAGGTCGCCCACCTCGGGCAGCTCCTGGTAGAGGTCGGCGAGCAGCCACATCAGGAAGGTGGAGAACAGCCGCGGCCGGTCCTGCACGGCGGGCAGTTCCAGCACCGAGACGACGCCCCGGCCGTCCGGAGCGGTCCGCAGCAGCTCGGCGGTGTCGAACTCGGGCTCGCCGAAGAACGCCCCGGCCCCCTCGTTCTCCAGCACGGTGAGCGCGCGCAGGATGACTCCGGCGGTGGCCGCGGAGAGCCCGCCGATGGTCCGCAGCTCCTCCTTGCCCTCGGGCGAGGCGAGGAAGGCGATCACGGCGGTGAGGTCCTTGAGGTCGTAGAGCTCCAGGCCCTTGCCGTCGGCGTAGTGGAACACCAGGCTGAGCGAGGACTCCTGGGTCTCGTTCAGGTCGAGCACCTTGGCCAGCAGCAGCGGTCCGAAGCTGGTGACGGTGGCCCGGACCGGGATGCCGGCGCCCTGTCCGCCGAGCGAGTAGAACTCGGCCGGGCAGCCCTGCGGCGACCACCGCTGCCCCACTTCGGCGGCCCGGGCGCCGGTCCGCTCGCTCGGCGCCCCGGGCGCGGCGATGCCGGAGACGTCCCCCTTGATGTCGGCGAGGAACACCGGCACGCCCTGCCCGGAGAGCTGTTCGGCGATCAGCTGGAGGGTCTTGGTCTTCCCGGTGCCGGTGGCCCCGGCGACCAGCCCGTGCCGGTTGAGCACGCCCAGCGGGATGCGCACCTGGGCGTCCGGGTACGCGGTGCCGTCCAGCAGCACGGCGCCGAGGTCGAGGGCGGGACCGGTGAAGGCGTACCCGTCGGCGATCTCCCGGACGGCCGGCGGGGTGGGGTCGGAGGACATCGGTGCACACTCCTGAGCGGATCGGAACGCTTCGGAACGCTTCTGCATCGGCGCGGAACCCGATCGGCACCGGGCGATGTTCGCGACATTTCCCATCAAACAGCTGCATTCGTCCATGCGCAGTTCACACCGGCGCGCGTGGCGGCGTCGCGGCTGCTGCGCCATCCGCCGTCCGAACGGTAGGCTTTCCGTGTGATCTTCAAGCGCATCGGCAATGGGCGGCCGTACCCGGATCACGGCCGGACGAGCACCCGCCAGTGGGCTGACGTCGCCCCGCGCCCGGTGCGGCTCGACCAGCTGGTGACCACCAAGGGCCAACTCGACCTCGAAACCCTTCTGGCCGAGGACTCGACGTTCTACGGGGACCTCTTCGCCCACGTGGTGAAGTGGCACGGCGACCTCTACCTGGAGGACGGCCTGCACCGGGCCGTCCGGGCCGCGTTGCAGCAGCGCCAGGTGCTGCACGCCCGCGTCCTCGAAATGGAGTGACGGACCCGGTCACCGGGCCGTCGGGCCGCCACGGGCTTTCCGGACCGCCCCCTCGCCATCCGGCGGAGGGCGGTCCGCGCGTACCCCGGTACCCCCTTTCGGGTACCGGGGTACGCCAGATGATGATCGTTTAGTACCTTCGAGGCCGTACGGCACTACGCTGCTGACTACGGCCGCGACCAGGGGATTCCGCCCGCACCGGGGGAAGTCCCCACCCGGCCGATCCGTCATCCCGACCCCGCCCTGGCACGAGGGGGAGACAAACCGTGAGCATGTTGACTCCCCAAGGCCTCAAGGGGAAGCAGTACCGCGTCACCGGCAACACCTACCCGCGGTTGGGCCGGCCTCCGAAGAAGAGCCGCAAGGTGATCGCCGCGCTCGCCGGCCTGCTCGCCCTGGCCCTGATCGCGCTCGGCGGCGTGCAGCTGTACGACATCTTCACCGGCAGGAACAAGAACGCCTCGGCCCAGGCCTGCGCGACCCCGTCCGGCAAGGCGCTGGCAGCCCCGACGCCGGGCGCCACCCCGGGCGCCGCCGACGCGCCCGCCGCCGCGCAGGGCGACCCGCACGCCGTCCCGCAGGCCACCGCGGTCACCGTGAACGTCTACAACGCCACCACCAAGGCCGGTCTGGCCGGCCGGACGGCCGAGGAGCTCAAGAAGCGCGGCTTCGTCATCGGCAAGGTCGGCAACGCCCCGGCCGAACTGGACAAGAAGGTGCCCGGCACCGCCCAGGTGATCGCCGGTCCGGCCGGTGCCGGCGCGGGCACCCTGGTCGGCTCGCAGATCGCCGGTGCCGCCGTCACCGCCGACGCCCGCACCGACACCACCGTGGACTTCGTGATCGGCGACAGCTACAACGCCCTGCTGGACGAGACCCAGGCGGCCGCCGCCCTCGCCCTGGCCACCAAGCCCTCCCCCGCCCCGACCGCCACCGGCAGCTGCTGAACCGCCACCGGACACCGGACCACCGAACACCGAGAGCCCCCGGCAGACGCAGTGCCGGGGGCTCTCGGTG
>NZ_JBHVJT010000076.1:0-22830 GCF_042798815.1 Kitasatospora sp. NPDC057738
GACGAGAACCGCCCCGGGGGCTCCGGGCTTCCGTACCTCCGGACCGCTACTGGCTCTTGATCGAGTCCAGGATGTCCAGCCTGGCCGCCCGGTGGGCCGGCCAGAGCGCGGCCAGCAGACCGATCACGGCGGCCGCGAGCAGGAAGCCGACGATCTGCACCGGCGGGACGACGGTGGTGATGTCCTTGAGGCTGTCCGCCAGCGTGCGCACGCCCGCCCAGGCGACCAGGATGCCGAGGCCGACACCCACCAGCCCGCCGAACAGCGCGATCAGCAGCGACTCCAGCCGGACCATCCGGCGGATGCCGAGCCGGTCCAGGCCGATCGCCCGCAGCATGCCGATCTCCCGGCGGCGCTCGAACACCGACATCGCCATGGTGTTGACCACGCCGAGCACCGCGATGACCACGGACATGCCGAGCAGGCCGTACATCATGTTCAGGATTCCGGTGATCATCTGGCGGTTCTCCGCCTTGATCTCCTTCGCGCCCTTGACCGCGATCAGCGGGTTGCCGCCGGTCGCGTCGCGCAGCGCCTGCTTCAGCTCCTCGGTCGCGCCGTTCGTGCCCTTGACCAGGACCTTCTCCAGGCCGGTGCCGGGCGCGAGGTGCGGGCCGACCACGGCCTCCGGGACGATGACCGAGGCCAGCGCGGTGTTGGCCTCCAGGATGCCGCCGACGGTCAGCGAGCCCTTGGCGCCGTCCGGGTAGGTGACGGCGAGGGTGTCGCCGACCTTGTAGCCGGCGTGCTCGGCGCGGCCCGAACTGACCAGCAGCCTGCCCTGCTTGAGGGCGTCCGCGGAGCCCTCCTTGACCTTGACGGTGGCCAGCTGGTCGATGGTCGCGGCGTCCACCGCGGTCATCCACTCGCTGTCCTCGCCGTTCTGCCCGGTCTTGACGGTGACGCTGCGCTCGGTGCTGATCACGCCGACGCCGGGCGCCTTGGCGATCTGGGCGGCGACCTCGGGGGAGAGCTTCGAGAAGTTCTGCATCGCGACCGTGTAGTCGGCCTTGAGGTCGGTCTCGGCGGCCTTGTCCACCGCCTGGTTCACCGAGGCGCCGATCACGGTCAGCGAGGTGATCAGGGTGACGCCGATGGTCAGCGCCGAGGCCGTGGCGGCGGTGCGGCGCGGGTTGCGGATCGCGTTCTCCTGGGCCAGCTTGCCCGGTGCGCCGTACACGGCGCGCAGCAGCGGGGCGAACAGCGCGATCAGCGGCCGGGACAGCAGCGGGGTCAGCACGAACACGCCGATCAGCAGCGCGCCGGCGCCGAGGCCGACCAGCTTGACCTCCTTGCCGGCCACACCTCCGGCCAGCGTGGCGAGGCCGGCCAGCGAGAACAGCAGGCCGATGGCGTTGCGGATCCGCAGGCCCTTCTGGGTGGCGGGCTGCTCGGCCGAGCTCATCGCCGCCACCGGGGCGATCCGGGAGGCCCGGCGGGCCGGCAGCCAGGCGGCCAGCACCGTCACCAGCACGCCGACCGCGAGCGCGGCGACCACCGTGGTCGGGGCGATGATCAGCGGGCCGTCCGGCAGGTTCGCGTCCATCGGGCCGTTGAGCAGCGACTTGAGTCCGGCGGCGATGCCGATGCCCGCCAGCAGACCGGTCACCGCGGCGGTCAGGCCGACCAGCACGGCCTCGATCAGCACCGAGCGGGTGATCTGGCGGCGGGTGGCGCCGACGGCGCGCAGCAGCGCCAGCTCCTTGGTGCGCTGGGCGACCAGCATGGTGAAGGTGTTGGCGATGATGAAGATCCCGACGAACAGCGCGATGCCCGCGAAGCCCATCAGGACGGTGGTCAGGACGGTGGTGCCCTTCCTGATCATCTCGTCCTGCTCGGCGGCGAGTTCACGGCCGGTCTTCGCCTCGATGAAGTCGCCCTGCGGGACGGCCTGCTTGACGGCGGTGAGCAGCGCGGCGTCGTCGGTGCCCGGCTTGGACCTGACGTCCAGCTCGGCGTAGCGGCCCGGGGTCAGGTAGAGCCGCTGGGCGGTGGCGGTGTCGAAGGCGGCCAGCGAGCCGCCGGCCACCACGCGCGGGTCGTTGGTGGTCAGGGTGCCGGTGAGCTTGAGCTTCATCACCGGGCCGTTGACCGCGACCCGGACGGTGTCGCCGACCTTGTAGCCGCCCTTCTCGGCGGTCTTGCGGTCCAGCGCGATCTCGGTGGCGTCCTTCGGGCCGCGGCCCTCGACCAGCGGGTAGCGCGGGTCGGTGCCGTCGGCACCCGGCACGTAGTTGGTGCCGGTGGTGGAGAAGCCGTTGCCGATCAGCGCGCCCTTGGCGTCGGCGATGCCGGCGAAGCCGCCGACCACGCCGCGGACCTCGGCGACGCCGGGCACCGCGGCGACCCTGGCACGGGTCTCCTCGGTGAGGGTCGGGCCGGCGATCTGCTCGCTGTGGTCGTCGCCGAGGTTGCGGGCCTCGCGGTCGGCGACCGTGACGGCGACGTCGGTGTAGCTCTTGGAGTTCTGGGTCCTCAGCGCGTTGCCGAAGGTGTCGGAGAAGACCAGCGTGCCGGACACGAAGGCGGTGCCGAGCATGACGGCCAGTACCGTCATCAGCAGCCGGCCCTTGTGGGCGAGCACATTGCGCAGTGCGGTGCGGAACATGGGGAGGCGTCAGTCCTGGGGGTACTCGGGGACGGGTGGCGTTTCGGGGGCCAGGGCTGGGGGCCTCAGCTGGTGCGGCCCTTGGCGTCGAAGCGGCGCATGCGGTCCAGGACGGTGTCGGCGGTGGGGTGGTGGAGTTCGTCGACGATGCGGCCGTCGGCGAGGAAGACGACGCGGTCGGCGTAGGAGGCGGCGACCGGGTCGTGGGTGACCATGACGACGGTCTGGCCGAGTTCGCGCACGGAGTTGCGCAGGAAGGAGAGGATCTCGGCGCCGGAGCGGGAGTCGAGGTTCCCGGTGGGCTCGTCGGCGAAGATGATGTCGGGCTTGCCGGCCAGGGCGCGGGCGCAGGCGACGCGCTGCTGCTGGCCGCCGGAGAGCTGGGAGGGGCGGTGGCTGAGGCGGCCGGAGAGGCCGACGGTGTCGACGACGCGGTCGAGCCAGGCCTTGTCGACCTTGCGGCCGGCGATGTCCATCGGGAGGGTGATGTTCTCCAGGGCGGTCAGGGTGGGGAGCAGGTTGAAGGCCTGGAAGATGAAGCCGATGTGGTCGCGGCGCAGCTGGGTGAGCTGCTTGTCCTTGAGGCCGACGAGCTCGGTGTCGCCGATGGTGGAGGAGCCGGACGTGACGGTGTCCAGGCCGGCCATGCAGTGCATGAGGGTGGACTTGCCGGAGCCGGACGGGCCCATGATGGCGGTGAACTCGCCCTGGGGGAAGGTGACGCTGACGTTGTCGAGGGCGACGACGCGGGTCTCCCCCTCCCCGTAGACCTTGTTCAGGCTGGTGGCTCGGGCGGCCGCCCGCCCGGTGTGGACGGCGGTTGCGGGGAACGTCACGTGGACTCCTCGAACGGATTAACGGAATGTTTAACTCCGTAACATCATCCCAAGCTGTTCGAACGCGATGTGTATGCCGCGCGGACGGTCGGCCCCCGCCCACCCGGCGGGGTGGCGGGGGCGATCTCCTCCTCAGGTATGACGCCGGCCCCTGAGGGATCTGGTTCCGGCCGGCTACTCGACCGCCACGCCGAAGGCCGCAGCCAGCCCGGCCAGACCGTTCGTCACCGCCCGCCCGGACGGGCTGAACTCCCAGCCGCCGGCGCCCCGGCGGAACGCCCCGAGCAGCATCGCGGTGTCCGGCACCCCGCCGGTCGGTCCCGCCCAGGCGTCCGGACCGCCCGCGTCCGGCCCGTACGCGGCGGCGAGGGCCAGGCCGTGCACGTAGCCGAGCGGCAGCGCCGGGTGCTCCTCCTCCTCGGTGGACACGGCGACCACCACCTCGTCGACGGCGGCCGGCAGCCGGTGCAGGTCCAGCGCCAGCCGGGCCGCCCGGGTCGGCTCGCCCGGCACCGAGCGGGTCGGATGCAGCCGGACGGAACCGTCCGGGTCCTGCGGGCTGTTGAAGAACACGAAGTGCTCGTCGCTCAGCACCCGGCCGCCCGCGCACAGGAAGGCGGTGACGTCCAGCTCCACCGCGTCCCCGCCGGCCGTCCGGCTCTGCCAGCTCACCGTGAGGGCGGTCTCACCAGCCCCCTCGGGACCGCCGTTCGCGGCCGTGGTGGCGGCGGCAGCGGCGGCCCCGGCCTCCCCGGACCCGCCGCCGAGCCGGCCGCGCAGACCCTGCTCGGCGAGCAGGACGACCAGCTCCGGACCGCTCACCAGCGTCAGCGGCTTGCCCTCGATGTAGCTGTACGAGCCGCGGCCGAAGCCCGCGGTGGTGACCAGGATGCCCTTGTTCGCGCCGTGGTGGCGGACGGTGGACTCCAGGTCGCGCACCGCCGTCGGCGGGACGGTCTTCTTGTAGCGCTTCGCCTGGATCACGATCTTGCCGCCGGTCACCGGGTCCAGGTCCTCCGCCACCACGTCCACCCCGACGTCGCCGCTGCGGGCCGTGGTCATCACCCGGAAGCCGCGCAGCCGGAACAGCTCGGCGATCAGGTCCTCGAACTCCAGCGGGTCCATCTCGAACAGGTCCGGCTCGTCCTCGCCGCCGTGCCCGGCCAGGCTCCCGCCGACGCTCTCCGGCCGCCGGTCCGGGCGCACCTCGTCCAGCCGCTCCGGGCGCGCCGACAGCCGGCCGCCCAGGCCCTGGAAGCACTCCAGCGGATCCACCCGGTCCAGTGCCAGTCCGGCGAAGCCGGCCCGGGTCGCGGTCAGGGTGGACAGGAAGCGCTCGGCCTCCCGGCCGGTCGCCGGGTCGATGCCGAGGACGAAGCCGTTCAGCACCACCGAGTCCAGCAGCCCGTCCCGGTCCGCCCGGAACAGCTCCGCCGCCACCCGCAGCGCCGACTGCGCCAGCACCTGCCGGTACAGCGCCTTGCGCTCCGTCGCCGGGCGGGCCACCTCGGCCTCGCGGTCGTCCGACTTCACGTACCGCACCCGGGCGGCGGCCGGCACCACGTCCGGCCCGGGCAGCTCCCAGTCCACCACCAGCTGGCGGCTCCCGGCGTCGAACGCCGCCACCAGCCGGTGCGGGAAGCCCTCCGGCCAGGCCGCCGAGGCGTACAGGCCCGCGGTGAAGTACTCCTGCACCGCCTCCGGCTCACCCGCCCGCAGCCGGCGCAGCAACTCCTCGGTCCGCGCGGCCAGCTCCTCCTGCTGCCGGCGGGACTGCTCGGCCCAGGCCAGGTACTCCTGGTGGTACCCGGCCAGCCGCTGCTGCCGGTCCGCCTCCCGGGCCTGGGCGGCGTACCAGTCCTGCTCGAACCGGGCCCGGGCCTGGGCCAGGTACTGCTCGTACTGCTGCCGCACCCCCGGGTTGCGGGCCTGGACCGGGTCCGGCGGCGGCACGAAGTACCGGGCCGAGGACTGGTCCGGCATCGGCACCGGCTCGCCCAGCGGACCCGGATCGAACGGCGGCACCGCCGGCGCCGCCAGCAGGGCCTGCGGGCCGAAGGCCGGCGCGGCCAGCCCGGCGGCCAGCAGGCCCCTCAACTCCTCCACCCGGGCGTCCAGTTCGGCCGTCCGCCGGGCCACCTCCGCCTCCCGCGACTGCTGGTGGGCGCGCAGCGCCTCGCGCTCGTCGCGGGCCGCCGCCTTCTGCGTCTCGCGCTGCTCCCGCTCCCGGCGGCGCAGTTCCGCCGCCTCGGCGCGCCACCGGGCCTCCTCCCGGCGCTGCTGCTGTCGCTGCGCCTCCGCCCAGATCGCCAGCACCCCGCTGCTCCGCCGCCCCGACACCGTCCGTCCACCCCATTCGCCTCGCGCCGACCGGCCGCCGCGGCACCGCCTCCCGGCTGCGCCGCCGACCGCGCCCGCAACAATAGAACGTGAACACCCCGCCGGGCCAAGCGCCGGTGACCTGCGGGGCTTTCGGGCGGGGCGACGGCGCCGGAGGGCGTGGCGGCCGAGGCGGTGGAAAACCGACGCGGGCCCGCCCGGCGGTGTGTCGCCGGACAGGCCCGCGGTCTCCCGCGCCGTGCTGTCGCAGGGTCAGGAGGAGACGGCGTCGGCCTTCTGGATGGTCGCCCCGAGGTCGCACCAGGTGGTCGAGGTGCCGCCGGACTCGGCGCGGTTGCCGTAGTGGGTGTAGTTGCCGTAGCCCGGCTTGTAACAGACGATCCGGCCGGTGAAGGCCGAGCCGACGCAGCGGATCGAGGCGCCCGCGTGGCCGCCGCTGCCGGTGAAGTAGGACGGCGCGTTGCAGCTCAACGCGGTCGTGGTGGCCGAGGCCGGGCCGGCGGCCAGGAGCAGGCCCGAGGCGGCGAGGGCGAGAGCGCCGGTGGTGGCGGCGGCACGCTGGAGAATGCGCATGGCTGTTCCCTTCCCGAGGGGGATCGTTCGTGAGGGATTCACTGCCGAGGACGCTAGCCGTGCATTTTGACGGGGTCACGTCGACCCGAGGGCCCGTCGAGCGGGGTTCGAGCGGAGGTCCGGCCGCCGCCCGCCCACCAGGGCCCGGAGGCTCCGCCGGAGCGGCCGGCCCGTCGGTGGCACCGGGTAGTCTCGACGGCTACCGACGGCAAGGAGAGACGTGACGATCCCCCCGCAGCACCCGGAGCCCCGGGGGCGCCCCGCCGGCTGGATCTCCACCGGTCTGAGCTGGCAGGACGGCCGCGCCCTGCTCGGGGCCGTGTGCGGCACCCGGGTGCACGAGCGCGAGGTGGCGCCGGGGGCGGAGGTCGGCTGGCTGCTGGGCGGCCCGCGCCGCTGCGTCGGGGCCTGGCTGGCGGGGGCGACGGAGCGCACGCCCTGCCCGCACCACGCGGTGATCGATCCGGCCGGCGGGGCGACCCAGTGCCCGGCGTGCCAGAGCGTGGACCGCGGCCTCGCCCTCGCCCGGGACCAGATCCTCGACGACGGCCGCACCTACCTGCTCTACCTCGCCTGGTTCGGCGAGGGCCTGCTCAAGGTCGGCCTCACCGCCGAGCAGCGCGGCGACAGCCGGCTGCTCGAACAGGGCGCGCTGGCCTACGCGTTCACCGCCCGCGGCGCCCTGCCGGCGGTCCGGCGCGCCGAACTCACCGTCGCCGCCTCGGGCCTGGCCCGCGAGCGGTACAAGTCCCGGCTCAAGACCGAGCACTGGTGGTCGCACGGCGACGCCCCGTACCGCCGTACGGTGCTCGCCGAGGCCCGCGCGCAGGCGCACCGGCTGCTGGACGGCCATGCCGTGGAGCTGCTCGCCGACCGCCCGGTGGTCGACCACGTCGAGCGCTACGGCCTGGCCGGCGGCGCCCCGGCGGCGTACCGGGAGATCGTCGGGCTGGCCGACGGCGCGGTCGTCGCGGGCCGGCTCCGGCCGCCGGTGGGCCGGCACCTCTTCCTCGACCAGGCGGACGGCTCCGGCCCGCTGCTGCTGGACACCCGGCTGCTCACCGGCTGGACGCTCGGCCCGGTCACAGGCCGCGGTTCCACGGGCCTGACCCTGCGCGAGCGACTGCGTCCGCCGGAGCCGGACACCCAGGAGGCGCTGTTCTGAGAGCGTTCGCGGAACCGCCCCGACCAGCATGGTTGCGTAATAAAACCGCAAGGGCCTGGCCTCGGCCTTGCGGTTTTAATTTGCTACCACTTTGGAGCGGGTCCAAACCATGATCGCTGCCCACGAGACCTTCGACGGCACCTTCCCGTACCGACCGCACTTCAGCACGGCTCCCGGCTTCCCCCTGCACTACGTGGACGAGGGCGCCGGCCCCGTCGTGCTCTGCCTGCACGGCGAACCCACCTGGGGCTACCTCTTCCGGGACCTGATCCGCCGCCTGGCCCCGACCCACCGGGTGATCGCCCCCGACCACATGGGGTTCGGCAAGAGCGCCACCCCGGCCGGGCGCGGCTACCGGCTGCAGGACCACGTCGACAACCTGGAGGCGCTGGTCCTGGACCTCGGCCTGCGCCAACTCACCCTGGTCCTCCACGACTTCGGCGGACCGGTCGGCATGGGCCTGGCCGCCCGCCGCCCCGATCTGATCGCCCGGGTGGTGAGCGTCAACGGACCCACGCCCTTCGGCCAGCCCGGCCTCGGCGCGGCGCTCGCCGCCAACGCGGCCGAGTCCCCGTGGTTCGGCTGGATCGCCCGGGCGCACGCCGACGGCAGCCTGGCCGCCGTCCTCGGTGAACTCGGCCACACGATCCTCAGCATCCTGAAGCTCAACGGCTTCCAGAACAACGCCCTGATCACGGACACCTGGCTGGCCGCCTACGGAGCGGCCTTCCCCTCCCGCGCGGAGGCCGCGGGCGCGATCGGCTGGGCGGAGGGCTTCGCGACCGGGGCGCACACCTTCGAGACTCCGGGCGGCGAGGCCCGCGCGGCGCTCGCCGCCCTGCCCGCGCTCGCCCTGTGGGGCACGGCCGACCGGACCCTCGCCGCCCGGCACTTCCTGCCGCTGTTCGCCGAGGCGTTCCCCCGCGGCCGGATCGTCGAACTGCCCGGCGTCGGCCACTACAGCCCCGAGGACGCCCCGGACGCCGTCGGCGACCTGGTGCAGCGCTTCCTCGCGGAGACGGAGACGGAGACGAAGCCGGAGACGGAGACGAAGGCGAGGGGTGCGGCGTAGACCGGCGCCCGCGAGCGGGCGCCGGTCGGTCGGTCAGCCGCTGATCAGGGCCAGGAGCTGGTTCGCGAGTCCCAGCGCCGGGGCGGCCGCCTCGCCGACGCTCTGGGCCAGGCCGGCCAGCAGCAGCAGGGTGTTGCGCCGGCGGCCCGGTTCCTCCGCGGCGGGGCTGGTCAGCACCGGCAGGGCCTCGGCGAGGCTCTGCCGGTCCGCCTCGTGGAGCCGGCCGTCCCGGGCCAGCTCGGTGACCACGGCGGCGAGCCGGGCGAACAGCGCGGCGACCTCCGGCGGCAGGGCCTGGTCGGCGGCCGGGCCGTTGTTGTGCTGGATGCCGACGTTGTTGCTGCCGCCGTGGATGGTGACCCGGTCGCCGTACTGGACGTTCGGACGCTCGTTGTCGTTCACTTGCTGACTCCCGTGTTTCCCTGGCCGCCGTAGATGTTGACGCTGTCGCCGAACTGGTACTGCCGCAGGTCCACGCTGATGGTCTGGACGACCTGCTGGAACTCGGCCTGCGGGTTCTCGATCGCGCGGGTGATGACGGCCTGCAGCTCGAACGCCGGCTCCGCGGTGAGCCAGGCCAGCACCGCGGTCGGCGGGCCGGCCGTGTCCACGGCCAGCACGTACAGGTCGGGCCGGCGCAGCACCGGCCAGGTGAAGATCAGGAAGTAGACCGCCACGAGGATCACCGCGACGAGGACCAGCGTGCCGGACCCGGATTCCGAGGACGAGCCGTCGGCGGCCTGCGCGATCACGAACACGGGCAGGAAGACGACCAGGGCGAAGGCGAGCAGCCGCAGGAGCGCGCGGCGCCGGCCGGGCACGATCAGGGAGGTGCCGACCCGGGCCACGTTGGCCAGCGGGTACGCGGCCTGCCCGATCCAGAGGATGCGGTTGGTGACCGCGACGCGGGTGGTGGTCGGGGCGCCGCTGGGACCGCTCGCGAAGGCCGGCGGCGGGGCGGTGGGCGGTGGCGGCCCGAACGGGGCCGGTGTCGGCGGCCCGCCGGGCGGAGGCGGCGGAACGAACGGGAAGGAGCCGGTCTGGCCGGCTCGGGGCGAATCGGCAGGATCGGTCGGCTGCATGGCCATGTCCCCCAAGGCTGTCGTGCAGGGGAGGACAATGTGCCAGCACGCTCCGGGTCTGCACAAGTTCATTGTCGTGCCCGGTAACTGACATATCGTCGGTTCGTATGCCCCGGCGGGCGCCGTGAGCCCCTGGCCCCGCCGGTCGCGGGCCGTCAGCTCAGCTTGCCGCGCAGCACGCCCGGGCCGGAGCGGGCCCGGCGGGACAGCGGCGGGCGGGACGGGCGGACGTCGGCGCGGGCCGGCTGCTCGGCCGCCTCCGCGGCCCGCCCGGCCAGCGCGGCCCGGGCGGCGGCCAAGGCGACCCGGGCGAGCAGCGGGTCCTCCCGGACACCGGCGGCGTGCTTGGCGCTCTGGCAGGCGGTGCACCAGACCGGCGAGGCCGGCCCGTCCGGGTACACCATCTCCTCGGGCGGCAGGTAGTGCCCACCGCACTCGACGCACTCGAAGACGAACCTCATCCGACGATCACCGTCCCGGATCCGTGGCACCGACCGCAGGGCGACCAGAACGTGTGGACGCTGGGCACCATGCTTCCTTCCTCGTCCAGTTCGACCGTTGCCTCGGTCTTCTGGGTCCCCCCGGACCCGCCGCAACCGGAACAGGACTGAACCTCGGGCATATGCCGTCCTTCCGTGGCGGAGCACCACCGTAGCGCGATTCTCCGTCAGGAAGCACCGCCCGCCGGGATCCGCCACCCGTACGGGTAGCGCGAACCCCCGCCGCACGCCCCGCCGTAGCAAGTGTCGGCCCCCGCCTGAGCACCAGAGCGGGGGCCGACCGCAGGAGGGGAGTCGTCAGCCGCGGGCGGCCCGCAGGAACTCCCGGTTCATCGCCGCGATGCTGGGCAGCGGGATGCCCTTGGGACAGGCGGTGGCGCACTCGCCGGTGTTGGTGCAGCCGCCGAAGCCCTCGGCGTCCATGGCCGAGACCATGTTCCGCACCCGGGCGGCCCGTTCCGGCGCGCCCTGCGGCAGCACGTTGAGGTGCACCACCTTGGCGGAGGTGAAGAGCATCGCCGAGCCGTTCGGGCAGGCCGCCACACAGGCGCCGCAGCCGATGCACTCGGCGTGCTCGAAGGCGGTGTCGGCGACCTCCTTGGGGACGGGTGTGGCGTGCGCCTCGGGGGCGCTGCCGGTGGGGGCGGTGATGTAGCCGCCGGAGCCGATGATCCGGTCGAAGGCCGAGCGGTCCACCACCAGGTCCTTGACCACCGGGAAGGCCGCCGCCCGCCAGGGCTCGACGTCGATGGTGTCGCCGTCCTGGAAGTGCCGCATGTGCAGCTGGCAGGTGGTGGTGCGCTCGGGGCCGTGCGCCCGGCCGTTGATGACCATGCCGCAGGCGCCGCAGATGCCCTCGCGGCAGTCGTGGTCGAAGGCGACCGGCTGGTCGCCGCGGGTGATCAGTTCTTCGTTGAGGGTGTCCAGCATCTCCAGGAAGGACATGTCCGGGCTGATCCCGCTGACCTGGTAGGTGGTCATCGAGCCGGGTGCGGCCGGGCCGGCCTGGCGCCAGATGCGCAGGGTGAGGTTCACGCGTAGCTCCGCTGGGTGGGGTGGACGTGCTCGAAGTCGAGTTCCTCGCGGTGGAGGACGGGTGCCGCGCCGGTGGCGGTGAACTCCCAGGCGGCGGCGTAGGAGAAGTCCTCGTCGCGGCGGGCGGCCTCGCCGTCGGGGGTCTGGCTCTCGGTGCGGAAGTGGCCGCCGCAGGATTCGGCGCGGTGCAGTGCGTCCAGGCACATCAGTTCGGCCAGTTCGAAGTAGTCGACGAGCCGGTTGGCCTTCTCCAGCGACTGGTTGAGCTCCTGCCCGGTGCCGGGCACCTTGATCCGGCGCCAGAACTCCTCGCGCAGTTGCGGGATCCGCTCCAGCGCCCGCCGCAGTCCGGCCTCGTCGCGGGCCATCCCGCACTCGTTCCAGAGCAGTTCGCCGAGTTCGCGGTGGAAGGAGTCCGGGGTGCGGTCGCCGTCCACCGCGAGGATCAGGTTGAGCCGGTCCTCGACCTCGGCCTCCACCTCGGCGAGCACCGGGTGGTCGGCGGGTACGGTCGGCAGCGGGTTGCGGGCCAGGTAGTCGTTGATGGTCGGCGGCAGCACGAAGTAGCCGTCGGCCAGGCCCTGCATCAGGGCGCTGGCGCCGAGCCGGTTGGCGCCGTGGTCGGAGAAGTTGGCCTCCCCGATCGCGAACAGGCCGGGGACGGTGGTCTGCAGGTCGTAGTCGACCCAGAGCCCGCCCATCGTGTAGTGGATCGCCGGGTAGATCCGCATCGGCACCCGGTACGGGTCCTCGGCGGTGATCCGCTCGTACATCTCGAAGAGGTTGCCGTACCTGGCCTCGACGGCGTCCCGGCCCATCCGGCGGATCGCGTCGGCGAAGTCCAGGTAGACGCCCTGGCCGCCGGGGCCGACGCCGCGGCCCTCGTCGCAGACGTTCTTGGCGGCCCGGGAGGCGATGTCGCGGGGCACCAGGTTGCCGAACGACGGGTAGATCCGCTCCAGGTAGTAGTCCCGCTCCTCCTCGGGGATCTCGGCCGGCGGCCGGGTGTCGCCCTGTGCCTTGGGCACCCAGATCCGGCCGTCGTTGCGCAGCGACTCGCTCATCAGGGTGAGCTTGGACTGGTGGTCGCCGGAGCGCGGGATGCAGGTCGGGTGGATCTGGGTGAAGCACGGGTTGGCGAAGTACGCGCCGCGCCGGTGCGCCCGCCAGATCGCGGTGGTGTTGGAGTTCTTGGCGTTGGTGGAGAGGTAGAACACGTTGCCGTAGCCGCCGCTGGCGAGCACCACGGCGTCCGCGGTGTAGCTGCGGATCTCGCCGGTGACGAGGTCGCGGGCGACGATGCCGCGGGCCCGGCCGTCGACCACCAGCAGGTCGAGCATCTCGGTGCGCGGGTGCAGTTCCACGTTCCCGGCGGCGATCTGCCGGGAGAGCGCCTGGTAGGCGCCGAGCAGCAGCTGCTGGCCGGTCTGGCCGCGGGCGTAGAAGGTCCGGGAGACCTGCACGCCGCCGAAGGACCGGGTGTCGAGCAGGCCGCCGTACTCGCGGGCGAAGGGCACGCCCTGGGCCACGCACTGGTCGATGATCTCCACCGACACCTGGGCCAGCCGGTGCACGTTGGACTCGCGGGCGCGGAAGTCGCCGCCCTTGACGGTGTCGTAGAACAGCCGGCGGATCGAGTCGCCGTCGTTGCGGTAGTTCTTGGCCGCGTTGATGCCGCCCTGGGCGGCGATCGAGTGGGCGCGCCTGGGGGAGTCCTGGAAGCAGAACTGGACGACGTGGTAGCCCTGTTCGGCCAGGGTGGCGCCGGCCGCGCCGCCGGCCAGGCCGGTGCCGACCACGATCACGGTGTGCTTGCGCCGGTTGGCCGGGTTGACCAGCTTGGCGTCGAACCGCCGCTGGTCCCAGCGCTGTTCGATCGGGCCGGCGGGGGCCCTGGTGTCGGCGACCGGCTCGCCGAGGGTGTACTCCAGGTAGCTCATGTCAGCACTGCTCACTTCACCACTGCTCACTTCACGACTGCTCACTTCACGACTCCGGTCATCACGGCCACGGGGACGGACAGGAACCCGGCCGTCAGCACCAGGGCCAGGCCGTTCGCGATCAGCTTGAGCGCCCGGTCGCGGCGGGCGTTGTTGGCGCCGAGGGTCTGCGCGGCGCTCCAGAACCCGTGCCGGATGTGCAGGCCGACGGCCAGCATCGCGACGACGTAGAACACGTCGACGTACCAGCGGCCGAAGGAGGCCACGATGTTCTGGTACGGGTGGCCGTGCTCGGCGGCCGGGTTCACGGTCAGCGTGGTGAGGTCCAGGACGTGCCAGACGATGAACAGCGCCAGGATCACCCCGCCCCAGCGCATGGTCCTCGTCGCGTAGCTCGCCCGGCGGCGCTTGTGCACGTACCGGCTCGGGCGGGCCGCGAGGTCACGGCGGCTGAGCTGGTACGCGGAGACGCCGTGCAGCACCACGGCGGCCAGCAGGCCGGCCCGGGCGATCCACAGGAACCACTCGTGGCCCAGGAAGGGCTGTCCGATGGTGCGCAGCCAGGCCGCGTAGCCGTTGATGTCGTCCGGGCCGAAGAACACCTTGAGGTTCCCCAGCATGTGTGCGACCAGGTACAGCAGCATGGCCAGTCCGGTGACGGCCATGACCGCCTTCTTGCCGACGGTCGACCGCCACAGGGTCGCCAGGGTGGACGGGTGCCGGGCCGTCCGAGTCGCGGTTGTCATGGCTGCAACGGTAGGGACGGCGGGTCGGGTGCGTCCAAGACATGATGCGGCTCGTGACGATAGGCACCGACTATCGATGCGGCCTATCCTGGCCCCGTGCAGCTCCAGCAACTCCGCTACTTCCTGGCCGTCGCCGAGACCCGGCACTTCACCCGGGCCGCCGAGGCGGCGCACGTCGCCCAGCCGTCGCTCTCGCAGCAGATCCGTTCGCTGGAGCGGGAGTTGGGCGCCGAACTGTTCCACCGCACCCGGGGCAACATCGCGCTGACCGACGCCGGGGACGCCCTGCTGCCGCTGGCCCGGCGCATCCTCGCGGACACCGAGAGCGCCCGGCTGGCCGTGCAGGAGACGGTCCAGCTGCGCCGCGGCCGGGTCCGGCTGGGCGCGCCGCCCAGCCTGTGCACCAGCCTGGTGCCGGACGTGCTGCGGGTCTTCCGGGACCGCTACCCGGGGGTGACGCTGGTGGTCCGGGAGGGCGGCTCGCGCGATCTGGTCGGCTGGCTGGCGGCGGGGGAGCTGGACCTCGCGCTGATCATCACCCGGCCGGGCGGGGAGCAGGAGCCCGCGCTGGCGGTCACCGAACTGCTGCACGAGGAACTGGTGCTGGTCGCCGCCGAGGGGCGGGCCCGGCGCAAGGTCCGGGTGACGGAGCTGAAGGACCGGCCGCTGGTGATGTTCCGGGAGGGCTACGACGTCCGGGAGGCGACCCTGGCGGCCTGCCGGGCGGCCGGGTTCGAGCCGCGGTTCGCGGTGGAGGGCGGCGAGATGGACGCGGTGCTGGGCTTCGTCCGGGCCGGGCTCGGGCCCGCCGTCGTCCCCGGCATGGTGGCCGCCCGCTCCGGCCTCGCGGTGACCGGGTTCGCCGGGCCCGGCCTCGGCCGCACCATCGCCGTCGCGCACGGCCACGAGGTGCCGCCCACCCGCGCGGCGGAGGCCCTGCGGGAGACCCTGCTGGCGCACCTGCGCGACGCCGCACGCGACGGCGAACTGCCTCCGGGCACCCGGCTGTTGCTGCCGTGAGCCCCGTCGAGAGCCGGCGGGGCGCTCCCGTCAGCGGATCCGGCGGGCGACGGGCCCGCTACGCGGCGGGCGGGGTTCCGCCCGAGCGCAGCGTGAGCAGGGTGATCTCGCTCGGGGCGAAGACCCGGAAGGGCGGGCCCCAGAAGCCGGTGCCGCGGCTGGTGTAGAGCTGGGTCCGCTCCCCGTGCCGGCTCAGGCCGTGCACCACCGGCTGATCGATGCGGACGAGGAAGTTGAACGGCCAGATCTGGCCGCCGTGGGTGTGCCCGGAGACCTGCAGGTCGATGCCGGCGGCAGCGGCCTGCGGGACGTACTTGGGCTGGTGGGCGACGAGCAGCACCGGCAGGGCCGGGTCCGCCCCCGCCAGTGCGCCGAGCAGGTTCGCACGGTGTCCGGCCAGGCCGGAGGACTCCGCGGTCACGTCGTCCACGCCGGCGAGCACGAGGGCGTCCCCGCCGCGCTCCACCACCACGTGGCGGTTGTGCAGCGGCTCCCAGCCCAGGTCCGCCATCCGGTCCAGCCAGCCCTGGGCCTCGCTGCCGTACTCGTGGTTCCCCGTGACGTAGACCCTGGCCAGCCGCGACCGGATCGTCCCGAGCGGCGCGGACTGCTCCCGGCGCTGGGCGGGGGTGCCGTCGGCGATGTCGCCGGCGTGGACCACGACGTCCGCGTCGAGCGCGTTGACCGCCTCGGTGACCCGCGCCGACCAGGCAGCCCGGTCGATCGGCCCGTAGTGGGTGTCGGCCAGCACCACGACCCGGGTCCCGTCCAGGCCGGCGCCGAGCCGCGGGACGTGCACGTCCACCCGCTTCACCCGGGGCACCCGCATCGCCTCGTGGTGCCCCCAGCCCAGCAGCCCGGCCGAGACCAGGGCGACGGCCACGGCCACCGCCCTGGCCCGGTCGGTGCCGCCGACGTCGAGCCCGACGAGCACCAGGTTCACCGCGCCGCCCAGCACCGACCAGGTGAACAGCACCCAGATCATCCCGAGGCTGGTGTCCGCGACGCGGGCGGCCCGGTCGCTGCGCCGCCGCCCGTGGCCCGCGACCATCAGGAAGGGGAAGGAGACCAGCCAGCCGGCGAGGACGACCGTGCCGGCCAGGAAGACCGGGAACGGCCAGTCGGCGCCGGAGGCGAACAGCGTCCACCAGGGCGGGAGGCACAGGAGGACGAGGACGAGCACGAGGACCGTCAGCCGCCGGACCAGGGAACGCCGGCGCCGCGCACCCCCGCCCGGGGGCTCCGTGCCCGCCGCGGGCCGGGGAGCGGCCACGACGGTCTCCGGGCCCTCGCGGTCCGCCGACCGGTGTCCCGACTCCAACTCCATGGATTCGCCTGCTGTCACCGCGTTGCCCTCACATCCGCTGCCGTGCCCTCGCTCCCCATCATCCGGCAGACCGTTGCCGCCGGGCCCGCCAGGGGCCGCCCTCGTCATCCGGTCCGTGCGCCACGAGGCCGCGACGGCGCCGGGACGGGGCAGTGACGAGGCCCCGGCCCGGGGCCGGAGCATCGTCACCGCGGACGCCGTCGCGGCGCCGGTCCGTGAACTCGGGCCTGAGCCCGGGGCTCAGCCGCCGCCGTAGGTGGACTGGGTGACCGCGAAGACGTTGCGTCCGCCCGCGGTCTCCTGCAGCGACCACAGCAGGTCGGGCTCGGTGGCGTCCTCCCAGTACGAGAGGCTCTCGCCGCCGCCCACCCAGGCGAAGGTCGAGGGGCCGGCGGTCGGGGTCCAGTAGTAGAGCTTCTTCTGCCCCGAGGAGTTGAACCACCAGCGGCCGTTGTGGGAGGCCACGCCGTTGAGGTTGTACCAGGGCAGCTGGAGGGCCTGGCCGGCGGTCGTCGTCGCCGCGAACGTCGTCGCCCCGGAGTCGAAGGGGAAGCGGACGGCCCTCGGCGGGCGGTTGGGGTAGTCGACGCAGTTCGCCTGGCAGGTGTACTCCGTCATCACCATCGACTTGCTGACCCGGTCGAGGGAGATCGACGACCACACCAGTTTGGGTCCGGTGGCGGCCTGCGCGGTGACCGTGCCGATCTGGGGCAGCACGTACGCGTAGTTGTGGGCGTAGTAGACGGAGCCGGACTGGCGGCCGATCTGGTCGGCGGTGCCGCCGGTGTCGGTGTTGAGGATCTTGCGCATGTCGAAGACGCGCATGCCGCGGCCGGTGTCGGCGACGTAGAGGTAGTCGCCGTACCAGGAGACGCCGCCGGCGTGGATCGGGATGTCCTTGAAGTCCGGCGCGGCCGCGGTTCCGGTCGGCTCCACCAGGAGGATCTTGCGGTACTTGTTGGGGTAGGTGGCGTCCCAGTCGGCCAGGGTGATCCGGCTGCGCTGCTGGGCGCCGTCGCAGCCGTCCTTGGTGTACCAGCTCACCAGCACGAGCTGGTGGCCGTCGTAGTTGCCGCTGTTCGCCGTCCCCACGGCGTCCCGGCTCGTGGTGATGCCCTGGGGGAAGCTCTGGCAGTCGGAGTTGTCGCCGTCGTCGAACCGGAAGCCGGTGGACAGGCCGGCCACGGAGAAGGACGCGGGGAGCGGCTGCCGGTCGTGGTTCGCGTTCTCCATCACCGTGTGCACGGCGGAGGTCCCCAGCGTCGTGGCGAGCGCCGAGTTGAGGGTGTCGTACTGGTGGTAGTCCGAGGTGAGGGTGTAGTCGGACGCGGTCAGGGCCGTCGGCGCCGCAGCGGCCGCCGCCGGCGAGGCGCCGGCGATCGTGCCGGTGACGAGCAGTCCGGCCGCGAGCAGCGCTCGTGCCGCTGTTCTGACTTGACGGAACATCAAGGTGAGCCCTCCGTGTGAAATGGATCAACGGGGTCACACACGGTAGGGCGCGTTGAGCATGTCCGCAACACCCCGAGGAGGGCCGGCGCGGACCCCGGAACAGCCGCCGGTGCGGGCCGGAGCCGACACGGCGCCCGGCCCTTCGGCCCGGCCGCCGGCGCCCTCTCCCCGGGTGCGCGCACGGCGAAGGCCCGGGGCTGCTCGGGTTCTAACGGGCCCCGGGCCTTCGTGGTGCGCGCGGTCAGGCCGGCAGTGCGGCCTCGATCGCGGTGATCAGCTCCGGCGCCTCCGGGTCGACCGGGGGGCGCAGGCGCGCGACGACGGTGCCGTCCGGGGAGATCAGGAACTTCTCGAAGTTCCAGGAGACGTCCCCGGCCTCGCCGGACGCGTCGGCGACCCCGGTGAGCTTGGCGTACAGCGGGTGGCGGTCCTCGCCGTTGACGTCGATCTTCTCGAACAGCGGGAAGGTCACGCCGTAGGTGGTGGAGCAGAAGGTGCGGATCTCCTCGGCGCTGCCCGGCTCCTGCCCGGCGAACTGGTTGCAGGGGAAGCCCAGCACGGTGAACCCGCGCCCGGCGTACCGCTGCTGGAGCCGCTCCAGGCCCTCGTACTGCGGGGTCAGGCCGCACCGGGAGGCGACGTTGACGATGAGCAGCGCCTTGCCCTTGTGGTCGGCCAGCGAGGTGGCCGCGCCGTCGAGGGTGCGCAGCGGGATGTCGTACAGGCTCACGGGAGTGGTCCTTTCGGGGAGTCGTCGGGCCGGGCCTCTTCCGGGGCCACGGTAGCGGCCGTGACCTGATCAACCGCGGTCGGCGTGCCGGTGTTCCGGGTGCGGGGGCGCGTGGGGGCGCACGGAGCGGCTCGTCCGCCCCCGCACGACCGGTGCGCGCGAGCGGCCGCGGCGCGTTCGGAGCGGGTCGGCCGCGGGTCGAGCGCGCGTTCAGAGCGCCAGCGGCCTGACGGCCGTCGGGGCGTGCTCCGGGAGGGTGGCCGTCTCCTCGAACTCGTTGACCTTGTCGATGTCGGCGGCGGCCATCGAGATGTTGGTGACCCGCTCCAGGATCGCCTCGACCACCACCGGGACGCGGAACTCCGCGGCCAGCTTCTTGGCCTCCTCGAACGCGGGCAGCAGGCCCTGCGGCTCGGTGACCCGGATCGCCTTGCAGCCCAGGCCCTCGACGACCTTGACGTGGTCGACGCCGTAGCCGCCCAGCTCCGGGGAGTTGACGTTCTCGAACTCCAGGTTGACCTGGTAGTCGATGTCGAAGTTGCGCTGCGCCTGGCGGATCAGGCCCAGGTAGGAGTTGTTCACCAGCACGTGGACGTACGGGATGCGGTGCTGGGCGCCGACCGCCAGCTCCTCGATCATGAACTGGAAGTCGTAGTCGCCGGAGAGCGCGACGACCTGGCCCCCGGGGTCGGCGGTGGCGACGCCCAGCGCGGCCGGGACGGTCCAGCCGAGCGGGCCGGCCTGGCCGCAGTTGATCCAGTGCCGCGGCCGGTAGACGTGCAGCAGCTGCGCGCCGGCGATCTGGGACAGGCCGATGGTGGTGACGTAGCGGGTCTCCGGGCCGAAGGCCCTGTTCATCTCCTCGTACACGCGCTGCGGCTTGAGCGGCACGTCGTCGAAGTGGGTGCGGCGCTGGAGCAGGGCCTTGCGCTCCTGGGTGGAGGCGGCCCAGGCGCCGCGGTCCTTGAGGGTGCCGGCGGCCCGCAGCTCGCGCGCCACCTCGACGAACAGTTCCAGCGCGGCCTTGGCGTCGGAGGCGATGCCGAGGTCCGGGGCGAAGATCCGGCCGAGCTGGGTGGGCTCGATGTCGACGTGGACGAAGGTGCGGCCCGCGGTGTAGACGTCCAGGCCGCCGGTGTGGCGGTTGGCCCAGCGGTTGCCGATGCCGAGGACGAAGTCGGAGGCGAGGAAGTTCTCGTTGCCGTAGCGGTGCGAGGTCTGCAGGCCGACCATGCCGGCGTTCAGCCGGTGGTCGTCCGGGACGATGCCCCAGCCCATCAGGGTCGGGACCACCGGGACGCCGGTGAGCTCGGCGAACTCCAGCAGCAGCTCACAGGCGTCGGCGTTGATGACGCCGCCGCCGGCGACGATCAGCGGGCGCTCGGACCGCTGGAGCAGCGCGACGGCCTTCTCGATCTGGGTGCGGTTGGCGGCCGGCTTGTAGACCGGCAGCGGCTGGTAGGCCTCCGGGTCGAAGTCGATCTCGGTGAGCTGGACGTCGATCGGCAGGTCGATCAGGACCGGGCCGGGGCGGCCGGAGCGCATCAGGTGGAAGGCCTGCTGGAACACGCCGGGGACCTGCGCGGCCTCCAGCACGGTGGTGGCGGCCTTGGTGACCGGCCGCGCGATGGAGGCGATGTCGACGGCCTGGAAGTCCTCCTTGTGCAGCCGGGCGACGGGCGCCTGGCCGGTGATGCAGAGGATCGGGACGGAGTCGGCGATCGCCGAGTACAGGCCGGTGATCATGTCGGTGCCCGCCGGTCCGGAGGTGCCGATGCAGACCCCGATGTTGCCGGCCTCGGCGCGGGTGTAGCCCTCGGCCATGTGGGAGGCGCCCTCGACGTGCCGGGCCAGCGTGTGCCCGATCCCGCCGGAGGCCTTGAGCGCGGCGTAGAACGGGTTGATGGCTGCGCCCGGCACGCCGAACGCGACCTCGACGCCTTCGAGCTTGAGGATCTCCACGGCCGCGCGGGCGGCTGTCATACGAGGCATCGGATCTCTCCTGCTTCGGCCCGCAGTGGCTCGGAGGGCTCATCTCTCGAATTCCACCATACGGAAGAACGGTTTCTGTATGTGGAAACACGGTAGGGCGGGGTCCGTCGGGGCGTCAAGAGGAGTTCAACAGAATGTGGAAGCCCCGGACGGGGCCGGCGGCGGGTCGTCGGCGGTGCGGCGGCGGTGCGGCGGCGGGGCGGGAAACGGGCCGGGAGCAGGGCCGCGCGGCGCGGCCGGACCGGCGGGGATTCGCACGCCCGAACGGCAGTCGCGCTGGTGTGCCCGGGGAAGCGGACGCTCCGCGCCGGGAAGCGCAGCCGGTGTGCAGTGGCCGTGAAGGGACGGTGCCGGTCGTTGGCCCGCCCCGCCGCGCTGGGTACCGTCGGTGGCACGCCGGGCCCGTGATGTCCAACTGAGGCCGCGGCAGGGGGGTTTGGGAGCGCCGCGGAGCGGGGGAACTCCGCCGGTGGCCCCGTCCAGGACCAGCGTGCCCGGTCCGCCGCACCCGAGCGAGGGACGCACCCCCCTGGCCGCACCGACCCGACACCCGCCGCCGCGCTCTGGTCCGCCCGGACCCGCGGCCGTACCGCTGTCGCCGCCCCCGGAGCGGTCCCTTCCCCCTTCTTCCTCGTGCTCCCCGCCCTTGCAACGGCGCGCCCGCTGCGGCGGGCGCGCGGAAGGAACGTCCCCATGCGCTGCTGCACCCATGCCCGGTCCCTGGTGGTGACCGGGTGAACCCGCCGCCCCACCGGAGCGACAGCCCGCCGGGCCGCCTCCGCAAGCACGGCCCGCCGGGCCGGCCCCGCACCCCGGTCGCCGTCCTGCGCGCAATCCCCTGGCGCCATGACCTGCCGGCCTCGCTGGTGGTGTTCCTGGTCGCCCTCCCGCTCTGCGTCGGCGTCGCCGTCGCCTCCGGCGTCCCGGCCGAACTCGGGCTGGTCACCGGGATCGTCGGCGGCCTGGTCGCCGGCCTGCTGCCCGGCAGCAGCCTCCAGGTCAGCGGTCCCGCCGCCGGGCTGACCGTCCTGGTCGCCGACGCCGTCCACCGCTTCGGCGTCGGCGCGCTCGGCCTGCTGGTGCTCGCCACCGGCCTGCTCCAGCTGGCGATGGGCGCCCTGCGGCTCGGCCGCTGGTTCCGGGCGATGTCCGCCTCGGTGGTGCACGGCATGCTGGCCGGCATCGGACTGACCCTGGTGTTCGGCCAGCTCTACGCGCTCGCCGACCGCCGCGCCCCCGCCACCGGGCCGGAGAAGATCGCCGGCCTGCCCGCCCTGCTGGGAGACGTGCTGACCGCGGCGGCCAGCCCGAGCGCGGTCGCCCTCGGCCTCGGCACCCTGCTGGTCCTGGTCGGCTGGAAGTACCTGCCGGAGCGCGCCGCCCGGGCCGTCCCCGCCCCGCTGGCCGCCGTCGGACTGGCCGCCGCCGTCACCGCGGTCGCCGACCTGCCGGTGGCCAGGATCCGGGTGGCCGGACTGTTCGACGTGGTGCACCTGCCCGACCGCGAGTCGCTGACCGCCCTGGCCGGTACCGCCGGGCTCGGCACGGTCGTCGCCTTCACCCTGATCGCCTCCGCCGAGACGCTGTTCAGCGCCGCCGCCGTCGACCGGATGCACCACGGCCCGCGCACCCACTACGACCGCGAACTCACCGCCCAGGGCGTCGGCAACACCGTCTGCGGCCTGCTCGGCGCGCTGCCGATGACCGCCGTGATCGTGCGCAGCGCCACCAACGTCCAGGCCGGCGCGCGCACCAAGGCCTCGCGGGTGCTGCACGGTGGCTGGCTGCTGCTGTTCACCGCGCTGCTGCCCGGCGTGCTCGGGCTGGTGCCGCTCACCGCGCTGGCCGCCGTCCTGGTGCACGCCGGCGCCAAGCTGGTGCCGCTGCGCCGGATCGTCGCGCTCTGCCGCGGGCACCTGGGCGAGGCGCTGGTGCTGGTGGTGACGGCGGCCGCGATCATCGTCACCGACCTGTTCGAGGGGGTGCTGATCGGCGTCGGCCTGGCGGTGGCCAAGTCCGCCTGGCAGACCTCGCACCTGCAGATCGCGGTGGAGGAGCAGCCGCAGCCGACCGGGGAGGCGCTGCACCGGGTGCGGCTGAGCGGCAACGCCACCTTCCTGCGGCTGCCCCGGCTGCTGGACACCCTGGAGCGGCTGCCGGCGGACCGGCCGGTGGAGCTGGACTGGTCCGGGCTGCGCCACCTGGACCACGCCTGCACGGTGGCGCTGGTCTCCTGGGCCGCCCAGCACCGGGCCCGCTCCACCGCGCCGCTGGCGGTCGACCCGCCGCTGCCGAGCGTCGCCTGAGGTCGGACACTCCCTAGCCTGGTCGCTGGTCCGGGTCGGCCCGGGGAAAAGGAGGGGAGGGGGCACGACAAAGAGGAGAAAGAAGCGGATGCCGAACTTTTATGTAGCA
>NZ_JBHVJT010000076.1:22840-49633 GCF_042798815.1 Kitasatospora sp. NPDC057738
CACTGGGCCCGCCCCACCGCGCTGTGGGTGGTCGACCTGCTGCTGCAGAGTGTCGCTGGGGGTCGGACACTCCCTATCTTGGTTGCTGGTCTGGGTTGGCCCGGACCAGCGACCAGTGTCGTCCAGCACAAGGAGCGCAGAGCCGTGATCGCAGCCTTTTCGGTGACCCCGCTGGGGATCGGCGAGGACGTGGGGGAGGCGGTGGCCGCCGCCGTCCGGGTGGTGCGGGAGAGCGGTCTCCCGAACCGCACGGACGCGATGTTCACCAGCATCGAGGGGGAGTGGGACGAGGTGATGCCGGTGATCAGGGCGGCGATCGAGGCGGTGAAGGCGTACGGCAACCGGGTGAGCACGGTCATCAAGATCGACGACCGGGCCGGGGTCACCGACGGCCTCACCGCCAAGGTCGCCTCGGTCGAGCGGCACCTGGCCGCTGGGAGCCCGTCGGACCGCTGATGGCCGATGGACCGTCAGGTGGGCTTTGCTAGACGGTAGTTGGTGCTGGCAAGCCGGTCAGACCGTCGACGTCGGCCGGACCGCCGGTTCGGCCGCGGCGGCCGGCGGCCGGCGGGTGAGCAGCCGGTCCAGGGCGTACGGGCCGGAGCCGAGCGTCGCGATGGCCAGGAAGGCCCAGCAGAACAGCACCGAGGCCTCGCCCCCGTTCTGCAGGGGCAGCAGGGCGTGCTCCTGGTGGACGGTGAAGTAGGCGTAGGCCATCGAGCCGGAGCAGAGCAGGGCGGCCACCCTGGTGCCGGCGCCGAGCAGCACCAGGGCGCCGCCGACCAGCTGGATCAGCGCGGCCCACCAGCCGGGCCACTGGCCGAGCGGGACGGTGCCGCCGCCCTTGGCGCCGCCGAGCACGCCGAACAGCGAGGCGGCGCCGTGGCAGGCGAAGAGCAGGCCGACGACGATCCGAAAGGCCGTCAGCACGACGGGTCTGGCGGCGTCGGCGGTCTGCCGGGGGTGGTTGGGGCGGTGTGCGGGCATGCGAAACGCCTCCTGTGGGGGAAGGAGGTGGATGGGAGCGGTAAGGGTAGCCTTGGTCTAGTCCACTTGGCAATGCTCCGTCAGAGATCAGGTCTGGACCAATAGTTGCTCTTTCTTGACCGCTCGGTCCAGAAAGGGCTACTGTTCCCGACATGGCGCGAACGAAGGAATTCGACCCGGACGCGGCGCTGCAGGCGGCCCTGGAGCTGTTCTGGCAGCGCGGCTACGAGGCGACGTCGATGGCCGACCTGGTCGAGCGGCTCGGCATCGCCCGGGCCAGCATCTACGCGACCTTCGGCAGCAAGCGCGAGCTGTACCTGCGGGCGCTGGAGCGCTACTGCGAGCAGAGCGACTCGGCACGGCTGCTCGACCTCTCCCGGCCCGGCCCGGCACTGCCGGCGGTCCGGGCGCTGGTCCGCCGGTACGCCGTGACGGACGAGGAGGAGGGTCGGCGCGGCTGCTTCGTCACCAACACGGCGGTGGAGCTGGCCCCGCACGACCCGGCGGCGTCCCGCCGGGTGGAGGCGAGCCTCGATCGCCTGGAGACGCTGCTCACCGCCGCCCTGGTGCGGGCCGCCGCGCAGGGCGAACTGCCCGCCGGGCGGGATCCGCGGACGCTCGCCCGGATGCTGGTCGTGCTGCTCCAGGGCATCCGGGTGGTGGGCAAGACCGCCGACGGCGCGCCCCGGGCGCGGGACGCCGCCGAGCAGGCGCTGGCGCTGCTGGACTGACGCCGGCCGGTCCGGGCCGGCGTCTTTTCCGGGGCTCATTCTGGACCGAACGGTCTTTATAGGGGGGAGGGTTTTACATGGCCGTCATCACTACCGGCCGGTACGGCTTCGCGCTGCTCGGTGTCGTCCAGGCGGTGCTGATCTTCACGATCATGATCCTGACCGTGCCGCTGCCGCTGGTGGCGCGGGAGTTCGGACTCGGCCCGTCCGGGGTGCTGCTGCTCAGCGCCGCCTACGGGCTCTCCTTCAGCTCCCTGCTGCTGCTCGGCGGCCGCCTGACGGACCGCCACGGCGGACGCCCGGTGCTCCGCGCCGGCCTGGCGCTGCTCGCCGCAGCCTCGATCGCCTGCGCCCTCGCGCCCGGCTACCCCGTCCTGCTGGCGAGCCGTTTCGTGCAGGGCGTCGGCGCCGCCCTCACCGCCCCGGCGGCGGTCGCGGTGGTCCGGGTGCTGCACCCCGAACCGGCCGCCTACCGGCGGGCGATGGCCACCTGGGGCGGTCTGTCGGTGCTCGGCGCCACCGTCGGCAGCGTGGTCTCGGGCGCGGTCGCCGCGGCGGTCTCCTGGCGCTGGCTGTTCGCGGTGCCCGTCCTGGTCGCGCTGCTCGGCCTCGTCCGTTCCGCGGCCCTGCCCGCGGCCGCCCCGGTCGGCACCCGCCCGGCGCTGGACCTGCGCGGTGCCGCCCTCGCCACCGCCGCTGTCTGCGCGGCGAGTTACGCCCTGGTGGCCTCCACCGAACACGGCTGGCGCAGCCCCGGGACGTACGGCCCGCTGGTCGCCGGGGTGCTCCTGCTGTCGGCCTTCGCCGCCGCCGAACGCCGCACCGCCGACCCGCTGCTGCCACCCGGCTTCCTCGCCGACCGGCGCCGGGCCACCGCGCTCGCGGCCGTCATGGCCACCGCCGCCGGCACCGCGCTCACCTTCGTCCTGCTGTCGCTCTACCTCCAGCAGCTGCGCGGCTGGAGCGCCGCGGCCACCTCCGCCGCCTTCCTGCCCTATGCGGCCGTCCTGCTGCTCTCCGGTCGGCTCGCCGGCCCGCTGAGCGTCCGGTACGGCCCGGTGGCGGTCACCGCCGGCGGCCTCGCCCTGGCCGCCGCCGGACTCGGCCTGCTGGCCGGGCTCGGCCCCGGCAGCGGCTACGCCCTCGGACTGCTGCCCGGACTGCTCCTGCTGCCCGCCGGCGCCGCCGCGGCCTTCGCCGGTGCGACCGTGCTCGCCACCGGCGGGGTGCCGCCCGAGCACACCGGACTGGCCGCGGGAGTGTTCAACACGGCCATGGAGCTCGGCCCCACCGCCGGACTGGCCGCCCTGATGGCGCTCGCCGCCACCCGCCCGAGCGTGGTCGGCGGCTACGCCGCGGCCTTCGCGGCGGCCGCCGTCGGGCTGGCGCTCACCGCCGTCGCGGTCGCCGCACTGCCCCGGACCATCGGACCCATCAGCCCCACCAGCTCCACCGCAACCGAACGCACCGACCGCATCAAGGAGTTCACCTCATGACCACGCGTTTCGCCGACATGTCCGTCCTGGTCACCGGCGCCGGCAGCGGCATCGGCCGGGCCATCGCGCTCGCCTTCGCCCGCGAGGGCGCCCGGGTCGCGGTCGCCGGCCGCGGCGCGGGCCCGCTCGCCGGGACCGTCGAGCTGATCGAGCGGGCCGGCGGCAAGGCGGTCGCGCTCACCGGCGACGTGACGAACGCCCAGGACGCCGCCCGGCTGGTCCGGGAGGCCGTCGAGCGGTTCGGCGGCCTGGACGTCGCCGTCAACAACGCCGGAGTGTTCGGCGCCGCCGGCCCGGTCGCCGACATCGACGAGGCGGAGTGGCAGCGGGTGATCGGCGTCAACGTCACCGGAACCCTGCTCGCCATGCAGGCGCAGATCGCCCACATGCGGGCCCACGGCGGCGGCGCGATCGTCAACGTCTCGTCCAACCTCGGTGCCCACAAGCGGATCGCGGGCGTCGGCGCCTACGCCGCCAGCAAGGCCGCGGTCACCGTGCTGACCCGGGCCGCCGCCCTCGACCACATCGCCGAGGGCGTGCGGATCAACACCGTCAGCCCCGGCGCGGTGGACACCCCGATGTCCTCCCGGCCGGGCGAGGACGCCGAGGCCAAGGCCGAGCGGATGAGGGCCGAGGTCCCGGTCGGCCGGGTCGGCGCGACGGAAGAGGTGGCCGCCGCGGTGCTGTACCTGGCCTCCGACGAGGCGGGGTACACCGTCGGCAGCGACCTGGTGCTGGACGGCGGCTCCTCCGCCTGACCCGCCCCTCCGCCGGGCAGTCCATCCGCCCCTCCGCCCGGCAACCTCCTCCGCCTGACCGCCGGCTACTCGCCCAGCCACTCCCCGGGCAGCACCCCGTAGAGCGCGTCCAGCGCCTGCGGGGTGCGGGCGCGGGCCGCCACCCAGGCCTCCTCGGCCACCCCGACCAGCACCTCCGGGCCCTGGTACCAGCGGAAGTTGCGGCCGAGCGCGGGCAACTCCACGAGACCGTCCGGCAGTTCGTCCTCCAATTCGAGGAAGTCGGTCAGCTCGTGCTCCTCCAGCAGCTTCTCCGTCATCGCCATCGCCGCGGCCGCCGTGGAGAAGCGCTCCTCCCAGGGCTCCCACCGCTCCTGTGACTTGTCCGCCAGGTCGAGCCGGCCCACCGTCGGCGGGTCCTCCCGGTCGAGGGCGTCCAGCGGCACGCCCCAGTGCGCGCAGCCCTGGTTCTCCGCCCGGTACACCAGCGCGCCGTCCAGCACGTGCAGCTCGTCCGGCGTTAGCAGCACGTCCTGGCTGCTGGTCAGGTCCGCCCGGCGGCCGAACAGCCGGTACGCCTCGCGCAGCGCCACCGGCAGCCGCAGGCCCAGCCGCAGCTCGGCCGCGTCCAGCTCCTCGTCCGTGAAGCCGTCGGCCGGCCCCAGGGGCTCGCCCCAGTAGGCGGCGAAGCCCCTGACGAGCGCCCAGGCACCCGCGCGGGAGCGCACACTTTCGGCCATTGCCGCCGGGATGTCGAATTCCGTTTCGTCCACCCGCGCACCGTACGCCACCCCTCCGACAGCGCGGTGAACCGCTCGACAGCCCGCCCGCCGCCGCTGCGCAGCCCCTCCGCAGCCCGTCCGGGCACGACCGGCCGGATCTGACGCGAACGCGTAATCCCGGCGACACCCGTTGATCACCACGGGGTTTCCACGCCGTCGTTCGGGCAAGACACGGTTTCGGCCGGAACCGACATCACGAAAGGCGGACGCGCGAAAGATGCCGACCGCACCGCACACCGGGCCCCTCCCGGGCCGCCGCTCCCCACGGGGAGGGCGCTGGGGCGAACACGGGCTCGCCTGGGCCTTCCTGCTGCCCTCCCTGGTGGTCTTCGTCCTCTTCATCGGCTACCCGCTGGGCCGGACCGTCTACCTCAGCGGGCACGCCAACGACCTCTTCGGCGCGCCCTCCCGCTACGTGGGGACGAAGCACTACACCGACCTGTTCGCCTCGGCCGACTTCGGCCGCACCCTGACGACCACGGCCCTGTTCACCCTGCTCACCGTGGTGCCCGGGGTGCTCGGCGCGCTGGCGCTGGTGCTGCTCCTGGAGAACCGGATCCGCGGCGTGCGGCTGCTGCGCTCGGCGTTCGCGCTGCCCTTCGCGTTCTCGGTGGCCAGCGCCTCGGTGGTCTTCGCGGTGTTCTTCAACCCCGCCAGCGGGGTGCTCAACGGCCTGCTCTCGCACGTCGGCCTCGGCCCGGTCGGCTGGCTGACCGACTCCCGGTACGCGCTGCTCTCGGTGGCCGTCACCACGGTGTGGATGAACCTCGGCTACAACGTGCTGGTGCTCTCCGCGGGCATCGGCTCGATCCCGGGGGAGGTCCTGGAGGCGGCCCGCATCGACGGCGCCTCCGGCCTGCGGCTGGCCCGCTCGATCACCGTCCCGATGCTCGGACCGAACCTGTTCTTCCTGACCGTTGTCTCCACCGTCCACGCGCTCCAGAGCTTCGGCCAGATCCACATCCTCACCAAGGGCGGGCCGGACGGCTCCACCCGGACCCTCGTCTACTCCGTCTACGAGAAGGCCTTCGCCTACGGCTCCAGCGACTTCGGCACCGCGAGCGCCCAGGCCGTGGTGCTGCTCGTGGTCGTCCTCGCCTGCACGGCCGTCCAGTTCGGCGTCCTGGAGCGGAAGGTGCACTACGCATGACCACCCTGACCACCGAGACCGAGACCGGGGCGCGGGCCGAGGCGCCCCGCCCTCGCGCCCGCGCCCTCGCCGGGCGCTCCCCGCGCGACCTGCTCGGCCGCGCCGCCGTCTACCTGCTGCTCGCCGTCGCGGTCGTCACCGTGGCCTTCCCGGTCTACTACGCGATCGCCGGCGCCTTCATGGGCCCGTCCGAACTCTCCTCCTACCCGCCGGCCCTGGTGCCGCACTCGGTCACCGGACGGAACTTCTCCGGTGCCGTGGAGGCCATCCCGCTGGCCCGCCAGTACGCCAACTCGGCGATCGTGGCGACCGTCATCACGCTCGCCCAGCTGTTCACCTCGGTGCTCGCCGCGTACGCGTTCGTGTTCCTGCCGATGAAGGCCCGGGCCGTGGTGTTCGGGGTGTTCCTGGCCACGCTGATGGTCCCGTGGGAGGCCATCATCATCCCCAACTACCTGACGCTGTCCGGCTGGGGGCTCGGCAACACCTACTTCGGCCTGGTGCTGCCCTTCCTGGCCTCCGGCTTCGGCACCTTCATGCTGCGCCAGGCCTTCCGCCAGCTGCCCGGCGAACTGCGCGACGCGGCCCGGATCGACGGGGCCGGCCACTGGCGGTTCCTGTGGCGGATCGTCGTCCCGCTCAACAAGCCTGCCCTCGCGGCGCTGTCGATCTACGTCTTCCTGTCGGCCTGGAACCAGTACTTCTGGCCGCTGATCATCACCCGCACGGCGAACATGCAGACCCTCCAGATCGGTCTGACCTCGCTGCGCGACTCCGAGATGGCCGATCCCGGGCTGATCCTGGCCGGTGTCGTGCTCTCCCTGCTGCCCACCCTCGCCCTGGTGGTCTTCGGCCAGCGCTTCATCGTCCGCGGCCTCACCGCGGGCGCCGTCCGCTGACCGGGTGTCCCGTCCACGTCCCCCGCTTTCCCGGATAGAGAGAGAACCCTCGTGAAGAAGAGTGCGCGCGCGCTCGCGGCCCTGCTGGTGGCCGGCCTTTCCCTGACCGCCTGCAGCTCCAGCGGCTCCGGTTCCGGCTCCGGAGGCTCCTCCGACGCCGGAGCGCCCGGCGCCCAGGCGCTCGACCAGGCCTCCGGTGTCACCACCGTGGAGTTCTGGCACTCGATGACCGGCAAGAACGCCGACGTGCTGAACGGGCTGGTCGGCCAGTTCAACGCCGCCCACCAGGGCAAGGTCGAGGTCAAGGCGCAGTTCCAGGGCAAGTACGACGAGCTGGTCACCAAGTACAAGGCCGCCGTGCAGCAGAAGGGCACCCCCGCCCTGGCACAGGTCTACGACATCGGCACCCGGTTCATGATCGACTCCAAGCAGACCGTCCCGGCCCAGGCCTTCGCCGACAAGGACGGCTACTCGCTGGACGACCTCGACGCCAACATCCGCAACTACTACTCGGTCGGCGGCAAGCTCCAGTCGATGCCGTTCAACTCCTCGATGCCGCTGCTCTACCTGAACAGCGACGCCTTCAAGGAGGCCGGCCTCGACCCGGCGCAGGCGCCCAAGGACCTCAACGAGCTGGGCGAGCTGGCCAAGAAGCTGACGAAGAAGGACGCCGACGGCAAGACCGTCCGGTACGGCTTCGGCGCCGCCATCTACGGCTGGTTCGTGGAGCAGCTGCTCGCCGAGTCCGGCGCCATGTACTGCGACAACGACAACGGCCGCGGCAACAAGGCGGGCAAGGTCGTCTTCGACTCCGCCCAGGGCGCCCGGATCGTCCAGTGGTGGGCCGACCTGGTCAAGGGCGGCTACGCGGCCAACACCGGCCGCACCACCGACGACGCCCAGGCCGCGTTCAAGGCCGGCACGGTCGCGATGCACCTGGAGTCCACCGGCGTGCTGCGCGGCTACACCGAGGCCGCGAAGTTCGGCGTCGGCACGGCGGCCTTCCCCAAGGTCGACGCCGCCGACCAGGGCGGCCCGGTGATCGGCGGCGCCTCGCTGTGGATCAGCGGCCCCGGCCACTCGGACGCCGAGAAGCGCGCCGCCTGGGAGTTCGAGAAGTTCGTCTCCGCCCCCGAGCAGCAGGCCGTCTGGCACACCGGCACCGGCTACTTCCCGGTCAACACCAAGTCCCTGGACGACCCCAAGGACAAGGAGTGGGTGGCCAAGTACCCGCAGTTCCAGACCGCGATCGACCAGCTGAAGGCCACCAAGCCGACCCCGGCCACGGCCGGCTGCCTGCTCGGCGTGATGCCGCAGGCCCGCAAGGGCGTGGAGACCGCGATCGAGCAGGCCATCGCGGGCACCAAGCCGGCCCAGCAGGCCCTGGCCGACGCCGCGAAGGAGCTCCAGCCGGCGATCGAGAGCTACAACAGCTCGGTCGGCTGAACCGCCCCGGCCGAACGACGGAGAGGCCGCGGCCGAACCGCCGCGGCCGAACCGCCGCGGTCGAACGCCGGAGCCGCCGCGGCTGACCTTCGGAACCGCTGCGGCCGAACGCCGGCACGACGACGGCCCGCCCCGCGCACCGCGCGCAGGGCGGGCCGCCGCCGTCGGGGCCGCCGCTACGCCGTGTCCGCCTCGGAGAAGAGGAAGATCCCGGCCAGGATCAGCGCGGCCCCGCCGTACTGCCAGGCGTCGATGCGCTCGCCCAGCAGCAGCACCGCGAAGGCGAGCCCGAACACCGGGATGATGTTCAGCAGCACGCCCGCCGTGGTGACCGGGGTCCGGGTCACGGCGCGGTTGTACATCAGGAACGCGCCCGCCAGCCCGCCGCCGCAGACCCCGGCCGCGACCAGCCAGTGCAGCGGGCGGGCCCCGCCGCTGGTCAGGTCGCCGCCCAGCAGCCACTGACCGGCGATCAGCGGCACGGTGAACAGCAGCCCGAAGCCGAACTGGTAGGCCGTGGCGACCAGCGGATCGGTGTCCCGGACGATCCGTCCGGTGAGGATGGTGGCCGCCGCGGCCGCCACCGTGCCGAGCAGGACGAGGAGGTCCCCCGTACCGAGCCCGAACACGGCGTGGCTGCCGCCCAGCGCCGCGATGCCCACCGCACCCAGTACCACGCCGCCGACGGCGCGCGGCGTGGGTGCCCGGCGGCCGGCCAGCGCGGCCAGCGCGACCACGAAGCAGGCCTCCGAGCCGCGCAGGACGGAGGCCTGGGTCGCGTCGATGTGCGCCATCCCCAGCCCGATCGCCCCGTACCCGACCATCGGCTCGAACAGCCCGAGGAGGGCGAGCCGCCGCAGCTGGTCGCGCGGCGGGCGCCGGTGGCCCCGGCGGAGCAGGAGGGCCCAGGGCAGGGCGGCGGCGGTGACCAGGGAGACGGCGAGCACCGTCACGACCGGGAGCCCGCGCAGGGCGTACTTCTCCGCGGTGGTCCACAGGCCCCAGATCGCCGAGGCCCCGATCAGGGTCAGCGTTCCGCCCGGGTGGCGGACGGCGTTGCCGATCACGCCGGTCGCGGAGCTCCGGGAGCGGGTCGGGACGGCGGAGTCCGGTCGGCACGGGGTGGGTTCGGTGACCATGGGCCGGTGGGTTCCCTTCGGCGTCGGGCGGTCGGTCCTCGGTGCTCGGTCGTTTCAGTGCTCGGCGCTCGTCGGACCGGTCGGCCGGTCGGCTCCCCGGGCACTGCCGCAGGATCAGTCCGTGCTGCTCCGGGGCGGGTAGGTGTGGGTGATGCCCCACGGGTCGGTCACGGTCCCGTCGCCGTTCAGGTAGCCCGGGCCGATCGGCACCTTGCCGTGGCCGCCGGGGATGTCGAGCACGTACGTCGGCTGGCACATGCCCGAGACCCGGCCGCGCAGCCGGCGGACGAGCGCCTGCCCCTCCGCGATGGTGGTGCGGAAGTGGCTGGTGCCGACGGCGAGGTCGCCGTGGTGCAGGTAGTACGGCTTGACCCGGTTCACGATCAGGGTGCGGAACAGGTCCTCCAGCGCCTCGGGGGTGTCGTTGACCCCCTTGAGCAGCACCGTCTGGCTGACCAGCGGGATGCCGGAGCCGGCCAGCAGCCGCAGTGCGCGACGGGCGCCGGGGCCGATCTCCTGGCTGTGGTTGGTGTGCACGACGACCCAGACCGGGGTGTCCAGGGTGAGCGCCCCGACCACTTCCTCGGTCACTCGGTCCGGATCCACCACCGGCACCCGGGTGTGGAAGCGGATCACCTTGACGTGCTCGATGGCGTCGAGCGCCGCCAGGATCGGCCGCAGCCGGCTCGGGGACATGATCAGCGGGTCGCCCCCGGTGAAGATCACCTCCCAGATCTCCGGGTGACTGCGGATGTAGTCGAGGGCGGCGGCGAGCTGGCCCTCCTTCAGCATGGAGTCGCCCGGGCCGACCACCTCCCGGCGGAAGCAGAAGCGGCAGTACACGGGGCACACCAGCACCGGCTTGAGCAGCACCCGGTCCGGGTAGCGGTGGGTGATGCCCTTGACGGGGGTGAAGGGGTCGTCGCCGATCGGGTCCTCCCGCTCCTCCGGCAGGGAGATCAATTCCTGGCCGGTGGGCACGAACTGACGGGCGATCGGGTCGTCGGGCCCGACGATCCGGTCGCGCATGGCGGGGGTGATGCTCAGGGCGTACTTCTTGGCGACGTCGGTGATCGTCGCGAATTCTTCCTCGGGGACGAGTTGCTGTGCGAGCAGTTCCTTGGGCGTGCGAATCGGGCGCGGGGCGACCATGTCTTCAGCTCCTGGGGAAACCGATGAAGATCGTTCGGCGGACGGTGCCGCGTCGCGTTTCGACGGACACCGAAATTCCCGCGAGCGACATCATCACGGGATTTGAGGAGGGCTTCGGAAATCGATTCGGCGGTGAAAACCAAGAAGGCCGACGAACGACGACGCTAGTCCGGTGGCATAAACGCGTCAAGTTTTGATTGTGACAATATCCGGGAGGCCGCGTCACCGGATGTTAACGGTCCGCGTACGGGCGCCGCGGAGCGGTGCGCTAGGCGGAGAGCGCCTCGCCGCTATCCGGGGGCGCGCACGCGGCGGCCAGTTCGTCCATGGACAGGTCGAGCGCGAAGGCCAGTGCCGCGATGGTGAAGAAGGACGGCGTCGGCGCCCGGCCGGTCTCGATCTTCCGCAGCGTCTCGGCCGAGACGCCGGCCGCCGCGGCCACCTCGACCATGCTGCGCTCGCCGCGCGCCTCGCGCAGCAGCGCCCCGAAGCGCTCGCCGCGCTCGCGCTCCCACGGGGTCAGCGGAGTCCTCACCATGCCGACGAGTCTACGGCCCCCTCGCCGCCCGGCGTCCATGCCCCGCGACCGTGATACAAATACCGGTATAAGAATTGGATCCAGGGGAGAGAAGCACCATGGTCGAACTCAAGTCGGACGCCGGGCTGGCCGCGATGCGCGAGGCCGGACGGGTGGTCGCACAGGCGCTGGCAGCCGTCCGGGAGCAGGCGGCGGCCGGCGTGAGCCTGCTGGAGCTGGACGAGGTGGCGCGGGGCGTGCTCAAGGCCGCCGGGGCCGCCTCGCCGTTCCTCGGCTACCGCCCGTCCTTCGCGCCCGTTCCCTTCCCGGCCGTCATCTGCGCCTCGGTGAACGACGCCGTGGTGCACGGCATCCCGAACGGCTACCGGCTGCGCGACGGCGACCTGGTGAGCATCGACTGCGGCGCCCTCCTGGACGGCTGGGCCGGGGACTCGGCGGTCAGCTTCACCGTCGGCACCGCCCGCCCCGAGGACACCGCCCTGATCGAGACCACCCGGCGCGCCCTGGAAGCGGGCATCGCCGCCGCCGTGGTCGGCAACCGGACCGGGGACATCGCCCACGCCATCGGCACCGTCGCCCGCGCCGGCCGCTACGGCCTGCTGGACGGCTACGGCGGGCACGGCATCGGCCGCCGGATGCACGAGGACCCGCACGTGGCCAACGAGGGCCGCCCGGGGCGGGGTTACCCGCTGTGCCCCGGATTGGTGCTGGCGATCGAGCCGATGCTGCTGGCCGGCGGGCGCGACGACCACCGCACCGATCCGGACGGCTGGACCCTGCGCACCGTCGACGGCAGCCGCGCCGCCCACGTCGAGCACACCGTCGCCATCACCGAGGACGGTCCGCGCATTCTCACCCTGCTCTGATCCGACAAGATCCACATGGCACGCCCTAAGCTCGGGGTCCATGACCAAAGGCGTGATGTTCGATTTCTCCGGCACCCTCTTCGGCGTCGTCTCCACCGCCGAGTGGCTGGCGGCCCACACCGCCGCCACCGGCCTCGTCCTGCCGGCCCGGGAGGAGGCCGAACTGGTGGCCCGGCTGGAGGAGTTCGGTGCCCTGCCCGGCGGGGTGCCGCCGCGGCGGATCCGGCCGGAGGTCCAGCCGGCGTGGGACACCCGGGACTTGACCCCCGAGCTGCACCGGGCCGCGTACACAGCGCTGACCCGCGACGCCGAGCCGCCCGCCGCCCTCGACGTGGACGCCCTCTACGAGTCCCACTGGGCGCCCGCGAACTGGCGGCCGTACCCGGACACCGCCGCCGTGCTGCGCGAGCTGCGCCGCCGGGGCGTGCCGGTCGCGGTGGTGAGCAACATCGGCTGGGACCTGCGGCCGGTCTTCCGCGCGTACGGTCTGGCGGAGCTGGTCGACGTCTACGTGCTGTCGTACGAGGTCGGCGCGCAGAAGCCCGATCCGGTGATCTTCGAGACCGCCTGCGAGCGGCTCGGGCTCGCCCCGGCCGACGTCCTGATGGTCGGCGACGACCGCACCTGCGACGGCGGTGCGACCGCGCTCGGCTGCGGCTTCCACCCCGTCGAGCACCTGCCCGTCGACCGGCGCCCGGACGCCCTCACGCCGGTGCTGGACGTCCTGACCGGGTGATCCCCGTGGCCGGACCCGACGGGGTGACGGCGTGACGGCATGACCGGGGTGACGCAGGACACGAGGTGGCGCGCCCGCGGCCCGGAGTAGCGTGCGGGCATGAGTGATCAGGACTTCACCACACGCATCACCGTCCGCGGGTACGAGACCGACTCCCAGGGTCACCTCAACCAGGCGGTCTACCTCCAGTACGCCGAGCACGCCCGCTGGGAGTACCTCCGGGCGGCCGGGATCCGCCAGGCGGACCTGGTCGCCGAGGGGGTCGGCCCGGTCGTCCTGGAGACCACGGTCAAGTACCTGCGGGAGCTGCGCGCGGGAGACTCGGTGGAGGTGGGCTGCTCGTTCACCTGGCGGGAGGGCAAGACCTTCCAGCTGGTGCAGCGGCTGGTCCGCGAGGACGGAGTGCTGGCCGCCGAGATCACCGGCGTCGGCGGCATCCTCGACCTGACGGAGCGCAGGCTGGTCGCCGACCCGCGCGAGCCGCTGCGCGCCCTGGCCGCCGACCCGGGCCTGCTCGGCCTCTGAACGAACAGTCCGGCGAACCCGGCTCGGTGAACCCGGCCCGGCGAACCCGGCCCCGCCCACCGCCCTCACCCTCCACGGCTGGAGACCGCGACCGACGGCGGTCTCCACCCCGTCCCCGGGGGATTTCCCCACCCCCGACCGGCCCGCTGCCCGGATGGGACCAAGTCCCGTACCGCAGCAGACTCTTGGGCATGACGAAGCCCACCCGCACCATCACCGCCGCGGTCACCGCGGCCGCCGCCCTCGCCGTGACCGCGCTGAGCGCCCTGCCCGCCGGCGCGACCGGCACCGCGCCGCCCGGAAGGGACGGCCTGGCCTGGGCCGCCTGTCCGGACGCCCCGGCCGACAGCCCCCAGCGCTGCGCCGAGGTCGCCGTCCCGCTGGACTACGCCGACCCGAACGGCCCCCGCATCACCCTCGCCGTCTCCCGGATCACCGCCGCCGATCCAGGCCTGCGCCGCGGCGTGCTGCTGGCCGTCCCCGGCGGACCGGGCGGCTCCAGCCTCGACCTCGTCCACGGCATGGCGGGGCACCTGCCGCAGTCCGTCCGGGACCGCTACGACGTGGTCGGCTTCGACCCGCGCGGCGTCGGCCGTTCCACCCCGGTCAGCTGCGGACTGGACACCGCCGACCTGTCGATGGTCAAGGTGCGTCCCTGGCCGGCCGCCGACGGCTCGATCGACGGGAACCTGGCCACCGCCCGCCGCGTCGCCGAGACCTGCGCGCGCAACGGCGGCCCGGTGCTGCGCAGCATCTCCACCGCCAACGAGGCCCGCGACATCGACAGTGTCCGCCGCGCCCTCGGCGAGCGCCGCCTCTCCCTGTGGGGCGTCTCGTACGGCACCTACGCGGGCGCGGTCTACGCCACCATGTTCCCCGAGCGCACCGACCGGATCGTGCTGGACAGCAACGACGACCCGGACCCGACCCGGGTCGGGCGCGGCTGGCTGGACAACTACGGCCGGGGCGTGGAGGACCGCTTCCCCGACTTCGCCGCCTGGGCGTCGACCCCGGACAACCCGGACCGGGTCGCGGAAACCCCCGAGGAGGTCCGCCCGCTCTTCCTCGACCTCGCCGCCCGCCTCGACCGGGCCCCGCTGCCCTGGGAGGGCGCCAACCCGGCGGAGCTGAACGGCAACGTGCTGCGCGAGACCCTGCTGGAGAGCATGTACGCGGACGCGAAGTTCCCGGTCCTCGCCCGGCTGATGCTGGCCGGTCTCGGCCGTGCTCCGCTGCCCGCCGCGCCCAAGCCGGGCGAGCGGGAGCTGCGGGCGGTGCAGAACACCCTCGCCGTCTCGGTCGGCACCCTCTGCAACGACGTCAAGTGGCCCACCGACCCGGCGAGCTACGCCAAGGCCGTCACCGCGGACCGCGCCGCCCGTCCGCTCACCGCCGGCCTGCCGGTGAACGTGATGCCCTGTGCCTTCTGGCCGTTCGCGCCCGCCGAGCCGCCGGTGCGGGTGACCGACCGCGGCCCGGCCAACGTGCTGCTCACGCAGAACCTGCGCGACCCCGCGACGCCGTACGCCGGTGCGCTCAAGCTGCGGGCGGCCTTCGGGGACCGGGCGCGGATGGTCGCGGTGGACTCGGGCGGCCACGACGTGTACCGGGCCAACGGGAACGCCTGCGGCGACCAGGTGGTGACGGACTACCTGGTCACCGGCCGCCGCCCGGCCCGGGACGTCTTCTGCCCGGCGGGCTGAGCGGGGGCGGGAGGTGGCGCGCGGGGGCAACGGGTCGTGGACGAACGGCCCTTGTTCCTGCGTGCACGCCCGTTCGGCCCTTGGGAATGAGTCGAATCCGTCGCGATTTTGTGACAATCCTTCACCGGCACCCGCCCCCCACGGCCTGTTGACGGCCGTAATGTTCGATCTATGTCACCGAAGAGCCGCATACCCGCCGCCTCGGACCCGGGCGACACCTGGGTGCCGCGCCCGAGGCGCCGCGAGACCCCGCTCGGCATCCTGGGCCACGCGGCCACCTTCCTCGGCGCCAGCGTGCTGGGCGGCATCCTGCTGGCGGGCCTGATCCTCCCGGCGGCCGGGGCGGTCGGACTCGGGGCGAAGAACGGCGCCGAGGGCTTCGAGAGCATCCCCGACGACTTCAAGACCCCGCCGCTGAGCCAGGCGACCCAGATCTTCGACGCCAACGGCGGCCTGATCGCCAAGGTGTACGAGCGCGACCGGACCGTCATACCCGCCGACCAGATGTCCCCGCTGATCCGTACGGCGCAGGTCGACATCGAGGACGCCCGGTTCTACGAGCACGGCGCCGTCGACCTCAAGGGCATCCTGCGCGCGATCACCAAGAACGCGGAGAGCGGAGCCGCCGTCCAGGGCGCCTCCACCCTGACCCAGCAGTACGTGAAGAACGTCAACGTCGAGAAGGCCGGGGACGACCCGGACGCGGTGCGCGAGGCGCAGCGCAAGACGCTCGGCCGCAAGATCCAGGAACTCCGGTACGCCATCAAGCTGGAGGAGGACCTGACCAAGGAGCAGATCCTCACCAACTACCTCAACATCACCTTCTACGGCCACCAGGCGTACGGCATCCAGGCCGCCTCCCAGCGCTACTTCGGCAAGGACGCCAAGGACCTCGTCCTGCCCGAGGCGGCGATGCTCGCCGGGCTGGTGCAGAACCCGTCCCAGTACGACCCGAAGCTGCACCCGGTGGCCGCCCAGAAGCGCCGCGACACCGTCATCGACAAGATGGTGGAGAACAAGCACATCACCGCGGAGCAGGCCAGGGAGGCGAAGGCCGCCCCGCTCGGCCTCAACTACAAGGACCCGCGCAACGGTTGCATCACCGCCCAGGCCGGGATGGGCTTCTTCTGCGACTACGTGCGCCACGTGGTCAAGCAGGACCCGGCGTTCGGCAAGAGCGCGGCGGAGCGCAAGAAGCTGTGGGACACCGGCGGCCTGAACATCTACACCACGATGGACCCGGACAAGCAGGCCGCCGCCCAGAACGCCGTCTCCACCAAGGTGTACGTCACCGACCCGGTCTCGGCCGCGATGACGATGGTCGAGCCCGGCAGCGGCAAGATCCTGGCGATGGCGCAGACCCGCCCGTACGGCCTGGCCAAGGAGAAGAACGAGACCGTCGTCAACTACAACGTGGACGCGGCGATGGGCGGCGGCATCGGCTTCCAGCCCGGCTCCAACTTCAAGCCGATCGTGGCCGCCGCCGCCCTGGAGGCCGGGCTGTCGTCCACCCAGCGGTACGACTCGCCCAACCGGATGGACTGGCCGACGATGCGGACCTGCGACGGCACCTGGAAGAACCTCAGCAAGGGGAAGAAGGAGGGGACCATCCCCAACGAGAGCACCTCCGAGGTCGGCCCGTACGAGCTCAAGCAGGCCATGGCGCTCTCCGTGAACACCTACTTCGTGCAGATGGAGCAGGAGATCGGCCTCTGCGCCGTCAAGCAGATGGCCAACAAGCTGGGCATGGAGGGCAAGGCCGACGGCTCGGCGCTGCAGGAGGTGCCGGCGCTCGGCCTCGGCACCCAGGAGGTCAGCCCGCTGACCATGGCCAACGTGTACGCGACCTTCGCCGCCCGGGGCACCTACTGCGCGCCGATGGCGATCAACCGGATCACCACGGTGGGCGGCGCCGACGTCCCGGTGCCCCAGGCCCGGTGCACCCCGGCGATGTCCGAGGACACCGCCGACGTGATCAACAGCGTGCTGCTCGGGGTGACCGAGAAGGGCGGGACCGCGCGGGACCTCGGCCTGGACGACCGCCGCCAGATCGCCGGCAAGACCGGGACGACGGACGAGAAGAAGTCGGCCTGGTTCACCGGCTACACGGGCAACCTGGCGGGCTCGGTCTGGCTGGGCAGCCCCGGTACCAAGGTGCCGATGCGCAACATCAGGATCGGGGGCAAGTACCAGGCCGAGGTCTTCGGCGCCACCGGCCCCGGCCCGATCTGGCAGCAGGCGATGAGCGACGCGGTGCGGAACATGCCGGAGAAGGACTTCACCACCGTCTACATCCCGGACCCGGTGCGGCGGGACACCAACTGCCCCACCCCCGGCGGCACGCCGGGCACGGCAACCTGCACCGTCGCCCCCGCCACCGGCGGCCCGGGGAGCACCGGCAGGCCGCGCGGGGGCACCCCGACCCCCGGCCGCACCGGGCCCTTCGCCCCGCCCGGCACCGCGGACCCCGAGGACCGGTGAGCCGCCCGGCCCCGCACGAGTACCCGTACTCGTGCGGGGCCGCGGCGCGCGGGCGGACGGGGGTTCCGCCGTGCGTCCGGGCGGCGGCAGGCCGTCAGGCCGTCGGGGCGGTGGCGCCGGGCTCGGTGGCGCCGGGCTCGGTGGCGCCGGGTTCGGTGGGCCGGAGCGGCGAACCGTCCAGGAGCGCCCGGGCCGGGCGCACCGCGCCGACCGGTTCGCCGTGTCCGAGGACGGGGACGACGGCCAGTTCGGCGAGGGTGTCGTCGGTGTCCACCGGGACGCCGAGCCGTCGCAGCGCGGCGGCCAGCACCACGGGACGGGCCCGGGTGGAGCCGTCCGCGATCTTGAGCGCGACGGCGGAGCCGTCGGGGAGCGCCAGGGCGTAGACCCCTTCCGCGCCGTCCTTGGCGACCGAGCCGGGAAGCGCGCGCATCAGGCGGGTCACGTCCCTACCGGTCCCGCCGACGTATTCGGCGTGCTGGTTCATCGCCCGGGCGACCCGCCGCTCCGGGGACCCGGCGGGGCCCGTCGCCAGCGCGGCGAAGGCCCGGGCCAGGCCGCGGTAGCCGATGGCGAACAGGGGGGCTCCGCAGCCGTCCACGCCGGTCGCGGCGACCTTCTCGCCGGCCAGGTCCTCGACGGTGTCGAGCAGGGCCCGCTGCAGGGGATGGCCGGGGTCGAGGTAGGTGGCCGTGTCCCAGCCGTTGGCGACGCAGGTGGCGAGCATCGCGGCGTGCTTGCCCGAGCAGTTCATCGTCAGCGGAGTGGGGCCGCCGCCGGCCGCCAGGTGGTCCCGCAGGGCGGCTTCCCCGATGGGCAGCGCGGCCGTGCACCGCAGAGCGCCGGTGTCGAGGCCGGCGCCCCCGAGGATCTCGCGGACGCCGTCGAGGTGGAAGGCCTCGCCGGAGTGGCTGGCGCAGGCCAGGGCCAGCAGTTCGCCGTCCAGGTCGAGTCCGGCACGCAGCATGCCGAGGGCCTGGAGCGGCTTGTTGGACGACCGGGGGTACATCGGGCGGTCGGTCTCGCCGACGCTCAGCACCGTCCGCCCGTCAGGACCGAGCGCGAGGACCGTCCCGTGGTGCACCGACTCCAGGAAGTCACCTCGCCACACCTCCGCCACCATCGCGTGCACAGCGCATTCCCCTCTCCTCGGCCCCACGGCCGAAAGGACGACTCGAAGTGTCAACAGTTATCACTTTAACGTGGTCCGCGCCGATGCCCCCGCCGGGTGCTGACATACTCGGACGCGGCCCTGTGCCACCGTCGGCCGCCGACGCCACGGCGCTCCGGCCCATCACCCCGGGCACACCCCCCGACCTGGCCGGACGACAGCGGCGGCCAGTCCCGAACGGACGGACACCACCCATGCCAGAGACCCTCCGGCGCGGCCTGGCGGGCCAGCTCGTGGGCACGCTCCGCGAGCGCGTCCTCACCGGCGAGATCCCGTCCGGAACGCGGATCAACGAGGTGGAGGTCGCCCGCGAGCTGGGCATCAGCAGGGGACCGCTGCGCGAGGCCATCCGGCAGCTCGTCAGCGAGGGCCTGCTCGTGCACGTGCCCAACAAGGGCGCCGTCGTCTTCGAGGCCGGCCCGCGGGAGGTCGAGGCGCTGTTCGAGCTGCGGTCCGCGCTGGAGTCCGCCGCCGCGCGCCTGGCCGCCGAGCGGCGCGACCGCAAGGACGTCACGGCCCTGCGCCGGGCGTGCGAACAGTCGAGGAAGCTGATGACCGGGGGCCGCCGGTTCGCCCACCGCAGCAGTCTCGACTTCCACCAGGCGCTGCTCGACGCGGCCCGCAGCCCCCGGATCGCCGAACAGGTGGAGCGCGTGCACCAGCAGATCGCGGTGCTCCGCAGCCGGCACAACGTGCCGGCCTCGCACACCGAGGCCTCGATAACCGACCACGAGCACCTCGCGGAGGCCGTCGCCGAGGGCCGGGCCGACCGCGCCGCCGAGATGATGGCCCGCCACCTCGACCGGGTCCGGGAGCAGATGATCGCGCACATGACGGAGCAGTGAGGCCCAGCTGCCCATGGGCGACGGGCGACGGGCGACGGGCGATTGGCGACGGCCTCGGGCCGAGCCGGGCTACCGCGCCGCGACCGGCTCCCCGCTGTCCTGGTCGAGGTTGAACACCCGCCGGTAGGAGTCGGTCACCACGGTGATCTGCTCCCGCCCGGTCCAGCTCGCCTCCACCAGCCGGGCGTCGCCCTGGTCCCTGCCGACGTCCGCCAGCGACCAGCGCCGGGCCGACCAGCCCTCACCGCTCTCCAGCAGCACCTGCCAGTGCTCGCCCGACTCCGGCCCGGTGGCGTACGAGCGGTGCACCACCACCAGGGCGCGCTCGGCCCCGGCCGGGGCGTCCTCCCGGCTGCGGGTCTCGGCCGCCGACACCTTGTGCGCGGCCACCACGCCGAGCAGGAACACCACCCCGGCGGTCACCGTGACGGCCCGGGTGGCCGTCCGCACCGCGGCCCGCAGGTCGCCGAGCCAGGCGGCCGCGATCAGCGCCGCCAGCGCACCGCCGAGCAGCAGCTCCGGCCGGTTGAACAGGTCGGCCACCAGCATCCGCCCGCCCGACCGGCTCTCCCACTGCCCCTCGGTGTAGAGCAGCACGGCGGCCAGCCCGCCGGCCGCCAGCAGCCGGACCAGGACGCGCCTGGACCGGGACGTGCGTCGGTTCGTCGTCCTCCGGTTCATCGACCCTCCACCCCCGTTCCCCCCGTGGTCGCGGTCACAGCTCGGCGAGCAGCTTCCGGCCCTCCGGCCAGTCGCCCAGTCCGGAGTCGGAGTTGAGGTGCCCGTACGCGCCCGGCTCGACGTACCGGGCGCCCCAGGCGGCGGCGAACGCGCGGGCCCGCTCGGGGGAGACCCACGGGTCGTCGGTCGAGGAGACCACCACGGCCGGGAACGGCAAGGGCTCCAGCGCCACCGGGCGGAAGCCCACCAGCTCCGGGACCTCGGCGGTGTCGACGTCCGCCGGGGCCACCAGCAGCGCGCCCCGGACGGCGGCGGTCCGCCCGGCGGCGGCGGTGGCCGCCCAGTGGGCCGCCGTGACGCAGCCCAGGCTGTGGGCGACCAGTACCACCGGGCCCCGGGCGGCGGCCGCGGCCACCGCCGCGTCCACCCGGGCCACCCAGTCCGTCCGGTCCGGGTGGTCCCAGTCCGCCTGTTCGACTCGGCGGAAGGAGTCCGGCTCGGCCGCCTCCCAGCGGGTCTGCCAGTGCTCGGGGCCGGAGTTCTGGTAGCCGGGGAGGACGAGGTAGGTGGTGCGGTCGGGCATGGGCTTCTCCGGGAGGGGGACGGTCGTGGGCAGCAGGAGTCTAGGACCCGGGCCGCCGGCCTCCGCAGCCGGGCGTCCCACCGGCGCGCACTCCCCGCAACCGGCGCGCGCACGTCCGTATGCGCCGTTGCGCGCCCGGTGCGCCCCGTTGCCAACGGTGACCCCGGTACGGGAGGTTGGACCGGGCCCGGGCCGGCTGCCACCGCCCGGCGCCCGTACCCGACCTGAGGCTCGACCACGTGGAGGGATGTCGGCGATGACATCGAAGATCCTGCTCGTCACCGGGGACGCCGCCGAGTCACTGGAGGTGTTCTACCCGTACCAGCGGCTGCGCGAGGAGGGCTACCAGGTCGACATCGCGGCCCCGACGAAGAAGCGCCTCCAGTTCGTGGTGCACGACTTCGTCGAGGGGTTCGACACCTACACCGAGAAGCCCGGCTACACCTGGCCCGCCGACGTGGCCCTCGCCGACGTCGACCCGGCCGACTACGTGGCCCTGGTCATCCCCGGCGGCCGCGCCCCCGAGTACCTGCGCAACGACCCGGACGTGCAGCGGATCGCGCAGCACTTCTTCGCCGAGGACAAGCCCGTCGCCCAGATCTGCCACGGCCCGCTGATCACCGCCGCCGCCGGCGTGCTGAACGGCCGCCGCACCTCGGCCTACCCGGCGCTCGCCCCGGACATCAAGGCGGCGGGCGCCGAGTTCGTGGACGGCGAGGCCGTGGTGGACGGCACGGTCGTCTCGGCCCGCGCCTGGCCCGACCACCCGGGCTGGCTGCGCGCCTTCGTCGAGGTCCTGCGCACCAAGGCGCCGCTCGCCTGACGCGCGCCCCGGAGCCGTTCCCGCCGGCGTTCCCGGAGTCGCACCCCGAGCCGTACCCCGAGCCGTCTCGGGGTACGGCTCCGGGGCCGTTCCGGGTTCGCTCCGGGTCGGACCCCGCCCCCAGGCCGAGGACCGGTGGCGGAAGCCGTGACAGGGTGTCAGAAGTCGGGGCCCGCGCTCCGGTTGACGACTCTGCCACGACCCAGACCAGGGAGGCCGGCATGACCGCCGCCCCGACCGTTCCGTCCACCGCCCGGACCGCGCCGACCACCGGGCGCCGCCGGCCGATCCTCCGCACCGCCGTCGCGGCCGCCGTCGGCGCGGGCCTGCTGGTCGCGCTCGCCCCCGCCGCCGTCGCCCGGCCCGCCGCCGGTCCGGCCGCCGCCGGGTGCGGAGGCCCGCACGGCTCCGCCGCCGTCCGCGCCGGCGCCGTCGCGACCCCCGAGGGCCGCGCCGACTGGGAGGCCGCCGACGCCGCCCTCGCCGGGATGACCGACCCCGGCTACGCGACCTCCGCCCTCGCCGCCGTCCGCCAGGACGGCCGGGTGGTCTGGCGCAACGCCACCGGCGTCGCCGAACTCGCCACCGGCGCGCCCGCCGACCCCCGGGGCTCCTTCCGGATCGGCAGCGCCACCAAGCCCTTCGTCGCCACCACGCTGCTCCAACTGGTCGGCGAGCACCGGCTGGACCTCGACGACCGCCTGGAGTGCCTGCTGCCGGGCGTCGTCCCCAACAGCACCGCGATCACCGTCCGGCAACTGCTCAACCACACCAGCGGCGTCGCCGACTACACCCAGGACCAGGCCTTCGACTTCCGGCGGCCGCAGTGGCTCGACGGCGGCCGCTTCCGGCACTACGGCCTCCAGGACCTGGTGGACATCGCCAACCGGTACCCGTCCGCCTTCCCGCCCGGCCAGGACTGGCAGTACTCCAACACCAACTACATCCTGATCGGGATGATCATCGAGAAGCTCACCGGCCACAGCTGGAACGAGGAGGTGACCCGCCGGATCATCCGCCCGCTCGGCCTCACCGGCACCCGGATGCCCGGCGACTCGCCCCTCCTCCCCGGCCGGTACGCCCACGGCTACTACAAGGCCGACACCGGCCCGGTGGACGTCACCCTGTTCAACCCCTCGATGGCCGGCCCCTCCGGCGCCGGCGTCTCCACCACGGCCGACCTGACCGCCTTCCTCGACGCCCTGCTCGGCGGCCGCCTGCTGCGCCCGGCCGAACTCGCCGCCATGCAGCAGACCACCGCCAACGGCGAGGGCCGCAGCTACGGCCTCGGCCTGCAGCGCCTGGACACCCCCTGCGGCTCCTTCTGGGGCCACGCCGGCGGCATCCCCGGCTACAGCACGATGATGCTCGGCTCGGCGGACGGCAGGCGCGAGTTCGCCGCGAACGCCACCGTCTACGACGCCCCGGACGACGCCGCCAACGCCGCCTGGAACAAGGTGATCGAGACCGCGCTGTGCGGAGCCCGGCCGGCGGACGCCGGAACCGACCTCGCCCGCACGGCGCCCTGACCGACCCCCTACGCTGACCGGCGGGCGAACGGCCCACCGTCACCAGGAGGACGAGACATGGCAGAGCCGCTGATCGCCGCCGTCGGGGGCAGGGTGCCCGCCGTCGACCCGGGCGCCTTCGTGGCGCCGAACGCCGTCGTGGTCGGGGACGTGACCGTCGCCGCCGGCGCCGGTGTCTGGTACGGCGCGGTGCTGCGCGGCGACGCCGAGTCGATCAGCGTCGGCGCGGGCAGCAACATCCAGGACAACTGCACCCTGCACGCCGACCCCGGCTTCCCGCTGGTGGTCGGCGAGCGGATCTCGGTCGGCCACAACGCCGTGCTGCACGGCTGCACCGTCGAGGACGACGTGCTGGTGGGCATGAACGCCACCGTGCTCAACGGCGCCCGGATCGGCACCGGCTCGCTGGTCGCGGCCGGCGCGGTGGTGCCGCAGGGCATGGTCGTCCCGCCCGGCTCGCTGGTCGCCGGCGTCCCGGCCAGGGTCCGCCGGGAGCTGACCGAGGACGAGAAGGCGGGCATCAGGGCCAACGGCGCCGGCTACCAGCTGCTCGCCGAGGCCCACCGGGAGACACCGGGTCCGCGCTAGGCGGTGGTCATCGCGGCCGCCGCCGGTTCCGTCGCCACGGGGGCGGGCCGGCGGCGGTCGACCACCCAGGCGAGCACCGCGATCAGCGTCCCCGCGGCGGCCAGGACCGCGCCGACCAGCGTCGGCGCGGTCCAGCCGAGCCCGGCGTCCAGCGCCAGCCCGCCGAAGTACGCGCCCTGGGCGTTGGCCAGGTTGAAGGCGCCCTGGACCGTCGCCGAGGCGAGGGTCGGCGCGCTGCGCGCCTTCCGGAGCACCAGGGTCTGCACGGCCGGCACGATCGCGAAGCCGAACAGCCCGATCAGCACCACCGTGACGGCCGCCGACCAGCGGGCGTGCGCGGTCACCGCGAACAGCGCCAGGGTGGCGGAGAGCAGCACGAAGGCCGCACACACGGTGGGCCGCAGCGCCCGGTCGGCGGCGAACCCGCCCAGCACGTTGCCGATCGTCATGCCGACGCCGAACAGCGCGAGCACCAGGGTCACCGAGCCGGTGGCGTACCCGGAGACATTGGTGAGCAGCGGGGCGATGTAGCTGTAGCAGGCGAAGAAGCCGCCGCAGCCGAACACCACGGTGGCCAGCGCCAGCCAGAGCTGCCCGCTGCGGAAGGCCCGCAGCTCGTTCCGGAGCCCGGACTGGCCGGAGGTGGGCAGCGCGGGCACCAGCCGGGCGATGGCGAGCGTCCCGGCGGCCGCGATCAGCACGACCACCAGCATGGTCGCCCGCCAGCCCAGGTGCTGGCCGAGCAGGGTCGCGGCCGGGACGCCGACGATGTTGGCGACGGTCAGGCCGGAGAACATCACGGCCACCGCCCGGGCCCGGCGGTCCGGTGCGACCAGCTCCGCCGCCGCCACCGCGCCCGCCCCGAAGAAGGCGCCGTGCGGCAGTCCGGTGATCAGCCGGGCGGCGGCCAGGGTCCAGAAGTCCGGCGCCACCGCGCACAGCAGGTTGCCGGTCGCGAACAGTCCGGCCAGCGCCACCAGCACCGCCTTGCGGGGCCGCCCGGCGGCCAGCGCGGTCAGCAGCGGCGCACCGACCACCACCCCCAGGGCGTACGCCGAGATCAGCCAGCCCGCCTGCGGGATGGAGACGTGGAGGCTGTCGGCGACCTGGGGGAGCAGCCCCATGGCGGCGAACTCGGTGGTTCCGATGGCGAACGCGGTGACGGCCAGCGCGAGCAGCGCGAGAGGCAAGGGGGTGACTCCGGAGTGATGCCGACGGACCGGGGAAGCGCGCGGCGGGACGAAGGTGGCACGGTGATGGGACGAATTCGTTCGTCCGGCATCCTAATCCGGCCGGATGACGGCGCTGTGAGGTGCGTGTGACGAAAGGGGGTCGCCGACACGGCTCCCGCGCGCGAGACTGGGAGCATGTGCCGCAACATCAAGACGCTGCGACCCCCCGTCACGCCCGACGCCGACGAGGAGGACTTCCACGCCGCCGCGCTCCAGTACGTCCGCAAGGTGTCCGGGTTCCGCGCCCCCGCGGCGCACAACCGGGAGGCCTTCGACCGGGCGGTGGAGGCGGTCGCGGAGGCCACCGCCCGGCTGCTCGCGGAATTGGAGGTCCGCGGCCCGCACACGCGGGCCGCCGTGCCGGCCGAGGCCGCCGGGTAGGCAGGAGCAGGTGTGATGAAACCCGCCGAGCGCTACGCCCTCACCTTCCCCGGGACCCCGGGCACCCAGGCCCCGCAGGACGTCGTGGTGGTCACCCGCACCGACGCGAGCGGGCCGGGCGGCCACCCGGTGTACGAGGACGAGAGCGGCATCGTCCGGGCCGAGATCAGCGGCACCGGCGAGGTCCGGATGCTCGCCAGCGGCGGCCACCAGAGTCCCCACGTGCCGGTGCACGTCCACCCGCTGACCTGACCGGCGCCGCCCGGCCGCCGCCGGACCGCCGGACAGCCCGGAACCGGGAAGGGGTGAGGCCGCCCGTGGTCGGGAACAATCGCCGTATGACCACAGCGAGTTGGCAGGGCGTCGTCATCGCCGAGAGCGACGACACCGTCGTCGTCGAGGGCAACCACTACTTCCCGGCCGAGGCGGTGCGCACCGAGTACCTGCGCCCCTCGGACACCACCACGGTCTGCGGCTGGAAGGGCACCGCCGGCTACCACACCCTGGAGGTGGACGGGCGGACCAACCCGGACGCCGCCTGGTTCTACGCCGACCCCGAGCCCGGGGCCGAGCACGTGCGCGGCCGGATCGCCTTCTGGCACGGGGTGGAGGTCGCCGAGTAGGCGGCCCAGGGCCGTGCCGTGCCGTCGTCGCGAAAGGGGTACCGGGTTCCCATGGCAGTCTTCCGCAGGCCGGGCCGCTCCCGGCCGGCCCCCGAGCCCGATCTGAGCGAGCAGCTCGCCGAACTGGTCGAGGAGTCCGAGCAGCCCGTCGGCCCGGTCGCCGAGTACGCCGCGAAGCAGCGCGGCCGCGGCCGGGCCGTGGTGCTGCACACCGCCCGGCTGCTCGGCCACGGCGGGCGGGCCGCCGCCAGGGGAACGGCCAAGGGCGCCGCGTACGGCGGCCGGGCCCTGACCGAACAGCTGGTGCGGACCGCGCCCCGGATCCCGGTGCGCGACCTCGCCACCCTGCGGGCGCAGCACCCGGACGCGGCCTTCCCGGAGCAGCTGGCCGACCTGCTGGTCACCGGCGCCGTCCGGGCCTCCAGCGCGCTCGGCGCGGGCGTCGGCGCGGCGGCGATGCTGCCGGTGCCGCCCGCGATGCCGCTGGAGATCGCCGCCGAGACGCTCGCGGTGGCGGCCGTGGAGATCAAGCTGATCGCCGAGCTGCACGAGGTCTACGGCACTCCGGCGCAGGGCGGCGCCACCCAGCGGACCGGCGCCTACCTCGGCGCCTGGGCCAACCGCCGGGGGATCGACGCGAACCTGCTGGTGCGGCCCGCCGGCTTCGCCGCGCTGGCGATCAGCTCGGAGGTCCGCCAGCAGGTCCGCCGGCGACTGACCCGCAGCTCGCTGCGCCACCTGCCGGCGGTGATACCGCTGCTGGTCGGCGCCGGCATCGGCGCGACCATGAACCGCCGCGACACCCGCCGGCTGGCCGGCGAGGTGCGGGCGGACCTGCGCGGGCGCCGCCCGGCGGACGGCGGCTACTGGGCCGAGGCCGCGCCGGTGCCGAAGGGCGGGGCGGTGGAGGCCGACGGGAAGGCTCCGTAGCGGCGAGGAGCAGGACGACGGCGCGCCCGGGACCGGTCC
>NZ_JBHVJT010000077.1:0-11822 GCF_042798815.1 Kitasatospora sp. NPDC057738
GGCCGGTTCGGCGTCGTCGGCTGGTCGGCCGTGGTGCTCGCCGGTGTCGCGCTCGGGTACGGCGCGCTGGTGCTGCGGCGCCGCTCCGCCGGCTGATCCGCCGACGAGGCCGAACCGGCTGATCCGGCAGCTGAACTCCGGCCCGCGGCAGGGCCCGGCCTCAGTCCTGGGGCCGGGCTTTCCCCTTTCCCTTTCCCTCCGTCTTCTCCTTCTTCCGGGCCCGGGCGGCCTGCTCCGCGGCGTCCGCCCGGGCCGCCGCCTCCGCCTTGTCGGCCGCTTCCAGCAGCGTCCGCCCGTGCGCCCTGGTCCGCTCCCGGGCGGCCTGCGGGTCGGCCGTCGCCGTCCAGGCCACGCAGTACATCAGCAGCCGGGAGACGAAGTTGATCCAGAGCAGCAGCGCGACCGGCGTGGCGAACGCCCCGTAGAGGCTCCGTCCGGCGATCGAGCCCAGGTAGGAGGCGAGCAGGATCTTCAGCAGCTCGAAGCCGACGGAGCCGATCAGCGCGCCCTGCACGAGGTCCCGGCGGCGCTGGTCGGTGATGCCGGGGAAGGGCGCCAGCAGGTAGGCGAAGAGCAGCATGTCGCACGCTATGGCGATCAGCACGCCGACGGCGGTGAGCAGGTACCCGCTGTTGAGGCCGATCGCGTCGGCGATCCGGCCGGCCAGCGTGGTCCCGGTGGCGGAGGCGGCCAGTGAGAACAGCGAGACCAGGCCGAGGCCGCCCAGCACCGCCACGTCCCAGGCCTTGCGCAGCACCGGGTTGCCCTCCTCCTGGGGCAGTTGCCACAGGTCCCGGATCGAGGTGCGCATGGTGTCCACCCAGCCGAGGCCGGAGATCAGCAGCAGCGCCCCGCCGACCAGCCCGACGGTGCCCGCGTTGGACACCAGGGCCGGCAGGTTGAGCGCGTCCGAGAGCCCCGGCAGCTGGTCGGAGATGTGCTTCTGCAGCTCGTGCACCCGGTCGTCGCTGAGCGCCGCGGCGGCGATCGCCAGGCCCACCGTGAGCAGCGGGAAGAGGGCGAGGAAGCCGAAGAAGGTGACGGCGCCGGCCAGCCGGTTGCCCCGGGCGGCGGAGAAGTACTCGTACACCCGGTACGGGCGGCTGCGCAGCACCCGGGCCACGAGCGGGCCGAGGACCGGCAGACGGGTCAGGAAGTCCACCCACCGGTTATACCGGCCCTGTCCCCCGAATGGGCGTCAGGCCCCGGGTGGGTGTCCCGTGGCTTTCGGCGGACCCGGCGAGGACCGGCAGGACGCCCCGCGGCTACCGCTTGACGAGTCGACGGGCCTTGGCGAGGGCGCGGACGGCCTGGTAGGCCCCGTAGCGGCCGTGGCTGAGCAGTTCGGTGCGCACGCCGTCCACGCCGGCCGGCGGCCGGTAGCCGGCCGGCCGCAGCCGGGCGCAGTGCCCGGCGGCCCGGCGGAAGTACTCGCGGCGGTCGCCGGGCGGGACCCGGCCGGGCTTGGAGACCACGGTGTTGAGGTGGTGCAGCATCCGGCCGTAGACGACCGGGCGCCAGCGCTCCAGGTCGGGGCGGCGGTCGAGGAAGGCGAAGACCAGGTCGTACTGGGCGAACACGTCGAAGTGCTTGCGGCTGGCGGTGGCCAGGATGTTGCCGCCCTCCTGGCGCTGGCGGTAGTGCACGCCGACCTGGTCGAGCAGGGTGATCCGGGCGGCGGCGAGCAGCGCCGGGTACGTCCAGGGGGTGTCCTCGTAGTAGCCGGCCGGGAAGACCAGCCGCTGTTCGGCGATGAAGCCGCGGCGGTAGGCCTTGTTCCAGACGACCTGGAGCAGGTCGAGCAGGTCGGGGCGGGCGTCGAGGTCGAAGACGTCCGGGGAGGCGGCGCCGAAGACGTGGGCGGAGGCGGCCCGGGTGATCCGGCCGTCGGCGTAGGTGCGGGCGTAGTCGTAAACCAGGATGTCCGGGTCACCCGTGGCGGTGAGCCGCTCGTCGATGCCCTTCAGCAATCCGGGGGTGAGTGTGTCGTCGCTGTCGAGGAAGATCACGTAGTCCCCGGTGGCGACCTCCAGGCCGGCGTTGCGGGCCCGGCCGAGGCCGACGTTCTCCGGCAGGTGCAGCACCCGGACCCTGGCGTCGGCGGCCGCGGCCTCGTCCAGCAGGGCGCCGCAGCCGTCCGGGGAGCGGTCGTCCACGGCGATCAGTTCGAAGTCCGGGCCGTCCTGGCCGAGTACCGAATCGAGGCATTCGGAGAGGTAGTCCTGGACCTGGTACACGGGGACGATCACGCTGAAACGGGACACGGACCCAGCGTAGTGGTCCCGGGGTGGGCGAGGTCCCCGGAGGTAGGATCGGGGGCGCACGTACGCACCGATCCAAGTGCGGCCAGGCCCCGTACGGGCTGCCACGCTCCTCCAGAGAAAGGCCTGCGTAGCCGATGGCTCCCCGCCTCTCCATCGTCGTCCCGATCTACAACGTCGAGCGCTACCTCGTCGAATGCCTCGACTCGATCGCCGCCCAGACCTTCACGGACTTCGAGTGCGTCATGGTCGACGACGGTTCGAAGGACGGCAGCGCGGCGCTCGCCGAGGCGTACGCGGCCGAGGACTCCCGGTTCCGGCTGGTCCGGCAGGTGAACAAGGGACTCGGCGCGGCCCGCAACACCGGCATCCGGCACATCGACCCGGACTCCGAGTTCCTGTGCTTCGTGGACAGCGACGACTCGATGCCGCCGAGCGCGTACGAGCTGATGATCAACACGCTGGACGAGACCGGCTCGGACTTCTGCACCGGCAACGTGCTGCGCTTCCGCGCCGTGGGCTACTACCAGTCCGGCGGCCACCTGAAGCCGTTCAAGGAGACCAGGCTCAAGACCCACATCACCGAGATCCCGGCGCTGGTCACCGACCGCACCGCGTGGAACAAGGTGTACCGCCGCTCGTTCTTCGACGGCGCCGGCCTGCTCTACCCCGAGGGCATCCTGTACGAGGACGCGCCGGTCAGCGTGCCGCACCACTACCTGGCCAAGAGCGTGGACGTGCTCTCCGAGCCGATCTACCACTGGCGCGAGCGCGAGGTCGGCGAGATGTCGATCACGCAGATGCGCACCAACCCCAAGGGCCTGATCGACCGGGTCGCCTCGGTCGAGCTGGTGCGCGCCTGGCTGATGAAGCAGACCGAGCCGCGCTTCGCCGAGTACCTGCGCTCCTACGACGAGAACACCCTCGTCGAGGAGATCCCGATGTTCTTCTCGTCCCTGGTGGAGGGGGACAAGGACTACCGGGACGCCTACCTCCAGCACGTCGGCCGGCTGCTCCGGGCGATCGGCTCCGACCACGTCGGCCGGCTGCGCGCGCCGGTGCGGCTGAAGTACCACCTGACCCTGTCGGGCCGGATGGACGAGCTGGTCGACCAGATCACGTACGAGCGCGAGAGCGGCGGCGGTGTCCAGGCCCGCGGCCTGCTGCGCCCGTACGCCGACTACCCGTTCCTGCGCGGCGGGCGCAAGAGCGTGCCGGCCGGGGTGCTCAAGCTGGACAACTCGCTGGTCATCCGCAGCCGGCTGTACCGGAGCGTCTGGGAGGACGGGAAGCTGCGGCTGACCGGGCACGCCTACCCGGAGCAGCTGGGCGCGGCCGGCAAGCACGACATGGTCCGCACCCTGGTGCTGCGCGAGGCCAAGGGCCGCCGGGTCATCGCGGTGCCGATGAGGACGACGTACAGCCCCGAGGCCACCGCGAGCTGCCAGCACGACCTGTACAGCTGCGACTGGTCCGGCTTCAACGTGGCCATCGACCCGAAGAGGCTCAGGCACCGCGGCCAGTGGAAGGACGGCAACTGGCGCGTCCTGGTGGCCGGCGCCGGCAAGGGCGGGGTCTACAAGGGCCGGATCTCGGCCGGGTGGAGCGACAGCGCGCAGTTCCTCCCGTCGCACTGGGTCGAGCCGGACGTGCGGATCGTGCCGTGGATCCGGGACAACTTCGTCTACCTCCGGGTGGAGACGGTCAAGGCCCGGGTGACCGGCCTGGCCGCGCACGGCGACCGGCTGGAGGTCTCGGGCGCGGCCCGCTCCGGCCCGAGCTTCGCCGGGGCGCGGCTGCGGCTCACCCACGCCGAGTCGGACCGCCACGTGACGTTCCCGCTGGAGCTGGGCGCTCCGGTCGGCTCGCTCCAGCCGTTCACCGCGCTCGCCCCGGTCGCCGAGCTGACCGCCGTCCGCGAGGCCTGGGCCGAGCTGGACCCGGTGGCCGCCGAGCGCAGCCGCGACCACTGGGACGGCTCCCTGCTGCTGGCCGACGGCAGCACCGTCCCGCTGGCCTGGGACGACCGCAACGCGCCCGAGCGGCTGCACCTGGCGCTGAACCCGCAGGCCCCGGTGGCCGAGCGCCGGGCGCTCTACTCCAAGCCCTCCCCCAACGGGCACCTCCAGTTCACCGACCAGGTGCTCCAGCCGCTGGTGGACGACGTGTCCTCGCGCGGCGCCGACGGCTTCCTGCTGAGCGGCTCGTTCCCGCTGCCCGGCGCGCACCGCTGGGAACTGGTGGTCCGTCACAAGTGGCGCGAGGAGGAGCACGCCTACCCGGTGGAGATCTCCGACGGCCGGTTCCGCACCGCGCTGCCCGCCGTGCCGACCGCCTCCTTCGCCGGCCGGGTGCCGCTCTCCCGGGGCACCTGGCACGTCGTCTTCCGCCCGGTCGGCGTGCAGGTGCCCGAACTGCCGGACGCCGCCGCGCTGGTCACCCCGGACTGCTTCGACGTCCTGCCGGTCGTGGTGGAGTCCCGCGGCAAGCGGATACTGCTGGAGCGTCGCGACCACGACGGCCTGTCGCTGGAATCGGACTCGGTGCTGCTGCCCGAGGAGCGGGCCGGTTTCCGCCAGCGCCAGCTGCAGAGCGTGGACTACCCGGCCGCCCGACGGCTGCCGGTGCGCGACACGGTGGTGTACCACACCGGCAAGTACGGCACGTACTCCGGCTCGCCCCGGGCCGTCCACGAGGAACTGGTCCGCCGCGGCCTGCCGCTGGAGCACCTGTGGGGCAACGACGACATGCAGGCCGAGCTGCCGCAGAGCGCGACCGCGCTGCGGTACCGCAGCCCGGAGTGGTACGAGGCGCTGGCCACCGCCAAGTACGTGGTGGCCAGCACCCACCTGCCCGACTTCTTCGTCCGCCGTCCCGACCAGGTGGTCGTCCAGACCTGGCACGGCACCCCGCTGAAGCAGATCGGCTTCGACTTCGAGAAGGTCTGGTTCACCGACTCCAAGTACCTCAAGAGCCTGGCCCGGGAGGTCCCGAACTGGAGCCTGCTGGTGGCCGGCAACCGCTGGTCGGCCCCGGTGCTGCGGCGCGCCTTCGACTTCAAGGGCGAGATCCTGGAGAGCGGCTCGCCCCGGAACGACCTGCTGTTCGCCTCCGACCGGGAGAAGACCGCCGAGCAGGTCCGGGAGCGGCTCGGCCTGCCCGAGGGCAAGAAGGTCGTGCTCTACGCGCCGACCTGGCGCGAGGACCGGCGCCGGCCGCAGGACGGCTACCAGATCGACCTGCGGATCGACCTGGCGGCGGCGAGGGCCGCGCTCGGCGACGACCAGGTGCTGCTGGTGCGCCGGCACCACCTGATGTGCGGCCAGATCCCGGGCGCCGGCAACGGCTACATCTGGGACGTCGGCAGCTACCCCGACATGGCGGAGCTGCTGCTGATCGCCGACGTGCTGGTGACCGACTACTCGGCGAGCGTGTTCGACTTCGCGGCGACCGGCAAGCCGATCGTGTTCTTCACCTACGACCTGGAGCACTACCGGGACAACCTGCGCGGCTTCAGCCTGAACTTCGAGGCCGAGGCGCCCGGCCCGATGCCGGCCACCTCCGAGGAACTCGTCTCCGTGCTCGGCCGGGTGGACGGGATCACGGCCGAGTACGCGGACCGGGCCACCGCGTTCCGCGAGGCGTACTGCGACCTGGACGACGGCAAGGCCGCCGCCCGGGTGGTCGACGCGATGCTCCGCAAGGAGTAGCCGCCGCGCCCGCTTGTGTCCGGGCACCTGTGCGTCCGGGCGGAAGGGACCGAAAAGGGCCCGGCGGAAAGGACCGGAACACCGGATCCGCATTCGAACCGGCGTTCCCGGAAATGCATTCCCGGGGGCATTCGAAAAAGCGTGCAATTGACCCCGGCGCCATTTCTGGATGGGATGTTGACTTCCCTTCCGAAGGGCTCCCACCGCCATGCCTGTGCTCACGCGGCTGGTCCTGCCGCACGCCGCCCCCCGGGTGACCGCCGGCCGCCCCGCCGAGGACGAGGACGTCGTCTTCGGGCTGCTGCGCGCCCGCTGGCACGGCCGCGGCCTGGAGCTCACCGGCTTCGCCCGCCCGAAGGGCCAGGACACCGCCCGCCCCGGCTCCGCCTGGACCTGGCTGACCCTGCGCCACCAGAACCGGTCCCAGCCGCCGCTGCACCTGCGCTCCCGCCCCCGCCGGATGCCCGAGGTCACCGACGACAGCGCCCAGTCCGAGCACAACCACGACTGGTCCGGCTTCACCGCGCTGATAGCACCCGGCCGGCTGCGCCGCGGGGACCACTGGCTGCTCGGCGACTGGCGGATCGAGGCCACGCTCTTCACCCGCCCCCGCCCCGCCCGGGTGCGCCGCCGGTACGGCGCCCTCGCCCCGCACTGGTGCGGCTCCGGCGAGTACCCGCCGGCCCACTGGGTGGACGACGGCGTCCGGCTCCAGCCGTTCTTCGCCGACGGCCGGCTGCGGCTGCGGCTGGAGCGCCCGGCCGTCCGGATCACCCGCGCCGCCCCCGCCCCCGACGGCCTGGACCTGGGCGGGGTCGCCGACGCCTGCCCCTCCGGCACCGTGCTGCGGCTGCGCCACCGGGAGAGCGACGCGGTGGTCGAGCAGCCGCTCGCCCGCACCGGCAACACCTTCACCGTCCGGGTGCCGTACCGGCCGTTCACCGCCGACGGGCGGGGCAGCGGCAGGCTGGAGCACTGGGACGCCGAACTGCTGCGCCCCGACGGCGGCACCGAACAGCTCTGCCTCGACGAGCGCGGCGGCCCGGTGGCCGGCCAGCACCCGCTGCCCGGCGTCCCGGACCGGGTGCTCTACCTCAAGCACCTCGCCGACGGCCGGCTCCAGCTCTGCGTCCAGCCCGCGGCCGGCCTGGTCGACCGGATCGCCGTACGGGACGGCGGCTTCGAACTGTCCGGCCGCTGCCCGGACCCGGCCGCGGACCGGCTGCAGCTGGTGCTGCGGCACGCCGGCTCCGCGAGCGAGGTCCGCACCCCGGTCGCCACCGGCCCGGACGGCCGCTTCCGGGTCCGGGTGCCCGCCGCCCGGACCGGCTCGGACGGCGTCGCGCTGCCGCTGCGCAAGGGCGTCTGGGAAGCCGCCCTGGAGCCGGTCGCCCGCCCCGGGGACGGCCGGCCGCTGCTCGCCGCCCCCGCCGCACTGTCCGCCGTCCCCGCCGCCACCACCGCCGGCGGCAAGCGGGTCCTGCTGCAGCGCCGGTGGCACGACACCCTGGTGGTGGACTCCACCCCGGTGCTCACCGCCACCGAGCGCAGCGCCTGGACGCAGCGCCGGCTGCGCACCGAGCGCTACCCGGCCGCCCGCCGCGCGCCGCTGCGCGAGGCGGTGCTGTACGACGTGTTCGGCGGCCGCGGCTACGCCGACTCCCCGCGCGCGGTGCACACCGAACTCGTGCGCCGCAACGCCCGGTTGGAGCACCTGTGGGTGGTCGACGACGCCCAGGCCGAGGTGCCGCCCGGGATCGTCCCGGTGCGCAGCTGGAGCCCGGAGTGGTACCGCGCGCTGGCCACCTGCCGGTACCTGGTCGGCAACACCCACTTCCCGGACTTCCTGGAGCGCCGTCCCGGCCAGGTCGTCGTGCAGACCTGGCACGGCTCCCTGCTGAAGCGGATCGCCCACGACGTCGAGAGCCCCTGGCTGGCCGACCGCGGCTACCTGGCGGCGCTCGACCGGGAGACGCCGCAGTGGAGCCTGCTGCTCTCCCCCAGCCCGTTCGCCACCCCGATCCTGCGGCGCGCCTTCCGCTACGCCGGCGAGCTGCTGGAGTCCGGGTACCCGCGCAACGACGTGCTCGCCCGACCGGACCCGCGGACCGTCGCCGCCGTCCGCCGCCGGCTCGGCGTTCCCGAGGGCCGGCGGATCGTGCTGTACGCACCGACCTGGCGCGAGGACCAGCAGCGCGGCGACGGCGAGGGCTTCCGGCTCGACCTGCGGCTGGACCTCGACCACGCCCGGCGCCTGCTCGGGCCGGACCACGTGCTGCTGGTCCGCCCGCACGCGCACGTGCGCGAACCGCTGCCCGGCGCCGGCGACGGCTTCCTGTACGACTGCGGGGACTACCCCGACCCGCAGGAACTGCTGCTGGTCGCGGACGTCCTGGTGACCGACTACTCGTCGATCATGTTCGACTTCGCCATCACCGGCCGTCCGATGTACTTCTTCACCTACGACCTGGAGCACTACCGCGACACCCTGCGCGGCTTCTCCTTCGACTTCGAGGCGAACGCCCCCGGCCCGCTGGTGCCGACCTCGGCCGAACTGCTCGGCGCGCTGCGCGGACTCGCCGACGGCGACGGCGGACCGCCGCCCGACTACGCCGAGCGCTACCGGCGCTTCCGGGCCGAGCACTGCGCCCTGGACGACGGCCGCGCGGCCCGCCGGGTGGTCGACCGGATGCTCGAACTCGGCGGCCGGGGAGGCCGGGAGGCGGGGCCGGGCGGGGAGGCCGGGCGGCGGGGCTAGGCGGGGAGGCCGGGCGGCGGGGCTAGGCGGGGAGGCCGGGCGGCGGGGCTAGGCGGGAATGCGGGGCCAGGAGACGCCCAGGTTCACCCGAACGGGTAGCTCCGCCAGGGCCGCCAGACCTCGTCCGCGCCGAACCGGGAGAGGCCGAAGCCCTCCACCGGGAAGTCCGCCCGGAAGTCGCGCGCCTGCTCGTACGCCTGGTCCAGCACGTCGTCCGACAGTCCGTGGGCGACCGTCACGTGCGGGTGGTACGGGAAGGCCAGCTCGCGGGCCAGCGGGCCGGAGCGGATGTCCGCCTCCAGCAGCCGGCACTCCTGGGCGCCCTCCTCGACCCGGACGTACACCACCGGGGAGACCGGGCGGAAGGTCCCGCTGCCGTGCAGCAGCATCCGGAACGGGCGGTGCGCGGCCGCCACCGCCGCCAGGTGCTCCTCGATCTTCGGCAGCGCCTCGGCGGGCACCTCGGTCGGCGGCAGCAGGGTGACGTGGGTGGGTATCGACCGGGCCAGCGGATCGCCGTGCCCGGCCCGGGCGTCCTGGACCGCCGCGCCGTACGGGTCCGGGACGCTCACGGACACGCCGATGGTGACGACCTCGGGGAGGTCGCCACCACCGGGCAGGTGCGTGAGGGGAGTCACCGCTTGGCGGCCGGAAGGAAGCCGATCCGGTCGTACACCGTCTCCAGCGTCACCGACGCCACCGCGCGCGCCTTCTCGGCGCCGATCGCCAGCACCCGGTCCAGCTCCGCCGGGTCGTCCAGGAACACCCGGGTGCGCTCCTGGAAGGGGGTGACCCACTCGGCGAACAGCTCGGCCAGCTCGGTCTTCAGGGCGCCGTACATCTTGCCCTCGAAGTGCTCGACCAGCTGGTCCACCGACCGGCCGCTGAGCGCGGAGTGGATGCGCAGCAGGTTGGAGACGCCCGGCTTCTCCTCCTCGTCGTAGGAGACGACGGTGCCGGTGTCGGTGACGGCGCTCTTGAACTTCTTGGCGCTGACCTTCGACTCGTCCAGCAGGCCGACCAGGCCCTTGGCCGAGGAGGCCGACTTGCTCATCTTGATGCCCGGGTCCTGGAGGTCCATGATCTTCGCCGTCTCCTTGAGGATGTACGGCTTCGGGATCGTGAACGTGGGGGCGTAGCGCGAGTTGAACCGCTCGGCGATGTCGCGGGTGATCTCGACGTGCTGGCGCTGGTCCTCGCCGACCGGGACGGCGTCCGCCTGGTAGAGCAGGATGTCCGCGATCTGGAGGATCGGGTAGGTGAACAGGCCGACCGTGGTGCTCTCGGAGCCGTACCGGGAGGACTTGTCCTTGAACTGGGTCATCCGCGAGGCCTCGCCGAAGCCGGTGAGGCAGTTCATCACCCAGGCGAGCTGGGCGTGCTCGGGCACGTGCGACTGGACGAAGAGCGTGCAGTGGTCCGGGTCCAGGCCCGCGCCGAGCAGCTGGGCGGCGGAGATCCGGGTGTTCTCGCGCAGCGTCGCCGGGTCCTGCGGCACCGTGATCGCGTGCAGGTCGACGACCATGTAGAAGGCGTCGTTCTCCTTCTGCAGGTCGACCCACTGGCGCACCGCGCCCAGGTAGTTGCCGAGGTGGAACGAGCCGGAAGTGGGCTGGATGCCGGAGAGCACCCGGGGACGGTCCTTGGCCGGACCGGTGACCGCTGCGTTGACCATGCGCGCCATTGTTCCAGTTCCACCGCTCGCTCAGGAAACCTCCGCCCCCGGAGGTTCGGCCAGTGTGACCGCACTCACCCCGACCCGGGCGATCCGCCGGCCCTCGACCTTGGCCACCGTCAGCAGCACCCCGCCGCCGCCCTCGACCGGAACGCGCACCTGGTCGCCGTCCCGGGGCAGCCGGCCGAGCGCGGCGACCAGGCAGCCCGCCACCGTCTCGTACGGACCCTCGGGCAGGGAGACGCCGGTCTCCTCGGCGAAGTCGCCGAGGTTGAGCAGGCCGTCCAGCTCGACGCCGCCGCCGGCCAGCCGGCGGGTGGGGGCGGCCTCCGGGCGGTCGTACTCGTCCCGGATCTCGCCGATCACCTCCTCGACCAGGTCCTCCAGGGTGACGATCCCGGCGGTGCCGCCGTACTCGTCCACCACGATGGCCAGATGGTGGCCCTCCCGGCGCATCTCGCCCATCGCCTCCAGCACCAGCTTGGTGCCAGGCAGCAGCTTGACCGGGCGGGCCAGGTCGCGGACCTTGACGGCCTGCTCGCCGCGCGCGCCGTACAGGTCGCGGACGTGGACGAAGCCGACCACCGCGTCGGCGCTGCCCTCGACCACCGGGTAGCGCGAGTGCGGGGAGGTGTCGGCCTGGTGCCGCACGGCGGCCAGCGGGCGCTCGGCGTCCAGGAAGGTCACCTCGGTGCGCGGGACCATCACCTCGCGCAGCTGACGCTCTCCGGCGGAGAACACATCGGCGATCAACGCCCGTTCGTCGCTTCCGAGTTCGGTGTTGGCGGCGACCAGGCCGCGCAGTTCCTCGGAGCTCATCGAGCCGCGGCCCGCCGCCGGGTCGCCGCCGAGCAGCCGGACCATCAGGTTGGTGGAGTGGCCGAGCAGCCAGATCACCGGCCGCAGCACCACCGACATCACGTCCACCACCGGGGCGGCGATGACCGAGATGGACGCGGCGCGCTGCAGGCCGATCCGCTTGGGGGTCAGCTCGCCCAGCACCAGCGAGGCGTAGCTGATCACCAGGGTGAGGCCGACCAGGGCCACCGCGTCGGCCACGCCCGCGGACAGCCCGGCCCGGACGAACAGCGGGGCGACCTTGCCGGACAGGGTGTCCGCGCCGAAGGCGGCCGACAGGAAGCCCATGCAGGTCACGCCGACCTGGACGGCGGCCAGGAAGCGGTTGGGGTCGGCCGCCAGGTGCGCGGCCCGCGCCGCGCGCCGGGTGCCGAGCCCCTCCAGCGTCCGGATCTGGCCCTCGCGCAGCGAGATCAGCGAGATCTCGGCGACGTTGAACAACCCGCCCAGCAGGATGAAGACGAGGACGAGCGCGGCGTCCCCGAGTGTTTCGTTCACAGCGGGCCAGTGTAGGACCGCCGCTGCCGCGAGGACCCGGACACGACGGCGGGGGGGGGGGT
>NZ_JBHVJT010000077.1:11832-49383 GCF_042798815.1 Kitasatospora sp. NPDC057738
TCCTCCGGGTGGGGTCGTAAGAAAGGAGAAGTGTGATACCACCCCCCACCGACGACACCCAAACCCCTCCCGCCCTCCTCCCCCGGGGGGGGAGAACCAGCCCCCCCGCCGGCGGAACCGTGCGGGGCGGGCTCAGATGAGGCCCAGCTCCTGGACCGCGTCGCGCTCCTCGGTCAGCTCCTTGACCGAGGCGTCGATGCGGGCGCGCGAGAAGTCGGAGATCTCCAGGCCCTGGACGATCTCGAACTTGCCGTCCTTGGTGGTGACGGGGAAGGAGGAGATCAGGCCCTCCGGAACGCCGTAGGAGCCGTCGGAGACGACACCCATGGAGGTCCAGTCGCCCTCGGCGGTGCCGTTGACCCAGGTGTGGACGTGGTCGATGGCGGCGTTGGCGGCCGAGGCGGCCGAGGAGGCGCCGCGGGCGTCGATGATGGCGGCACCGCGCTTGGCGACGGTCGGGATGAAGTCGCCCTCCAGCCAGGCCAGGTCGCTGCCGACGGCCTCGAAGGCCGGCTTGCCGGCGATCTCGGCCTGGAAGATGTCCGGGTACTGGGTCGCGGAGTGGTTGCCCCAGATGGTGACGCGCTTGATGTCGGAGACCAGGGCGCCGGTCTTGGAGGACAGCTGGCCGACGGCGCGGTTGTGGTCCAGACGGGTCATCGCGGTGAAGCGCTCGGCCGGGACGTCCGGGGCGTTGCGCTGGGCGATCAGGGCGTTGGTGTTGGCCGGGTTGCCGACGACCAGGACCTTGATGTCGTCCGCGGCGTTGTCGTTGATGGCCTTGCCCTGCGGGCCGAAGATGCCGCCGTTGGCCGACAGCAGGTCGCCGCGCTCCATGCCCGCGGTGCGCGGACGGGCGCCGACCAGCAGCGCGACGTTGGCGCCGTCGAAGGCCACGTTCGGCTGGTCCGTGATCGTGATGTCGCGCAGCAGCGGGAAGGCGCAGTCGACGAGCTCCATGGCGGTGCCCTCGGCGGCCTTGAGGCCCTGCGGGATCTCCAGGAGGCGCAGGTTCACCGGCACGTCGGCACCGAGCAGGTGGCCCGAGGCGATGCGGAAGAGCAGCGCGTAGCCGATCTGGCCGGCTGCTCCGGTGATGGTGACGTTGACGGGGGTGCGGGTCATTTCTACCTTCTCCAGCAAATCGCCAGGCGCCCCAGGCACACCGGCACTGGAGCCAGGATGATCTCTCTCGACGTCGAGAGACCGGCGTCAGGTTATCGCAAAGGGAAGCGTATGCCCGGTGTCCCGGCGTGGCTGATGCGTCACAGAAGCAAGGCGGCCCCCGCCCGGGCCCTGGATTTCCACGGGACCGGGCGGGGGCCGTCGCAGGCCCCGCGGATCAGTGCCTGGGCCGGCCCATCAGCTGGCCGATGTTGTCGAGCAGCGGGATCTGCAGCCACGGGTTCGGCTGCGCCACCAGGGTCAGCAGCACGATCGAGATGCCCAGGAAGCTCAGCACGATCACGTCGGTGAAGCGGCTGCGCACCGCCAGCATCCCGACCTCGGGCAGCACCAGCCGCAGCACCGCGCCGAGCAGCACGCCGCAGCCGAGGATCAGCAGCCCGTACTTGAACCCGTCCTTGAAGTCGGCGAACCAGGTGACCGCGAGGCCGGCGCCGACGACCAGCAGGACCAGCGTGATCGGCCACTGCCGCACCGGCAGCGCGTGCTCGCGTCCGAGGGCCGCGGAGGCGCCCTCGGGCGGCAGGGTGCCGGTCGTCCTGACCGGCCTGCGGCGGGACCGTGCCGGTCGCGGTTCAGTCATGCTCGCCGTCCCTGGGGTGTCAGATGCCGGCGCGGCGCTCGGCCGCCTCGACGATGTTGTTGAGCAGCATCGCGCGGGTCATCGGGCCCACGCCGCCGGGGTTCGGGGAGATCCAGCCGGCCACCTCGGCCACCCCCGGGTGCACGTCGCCGACGATCTTGCCCTCGCTGCGGCTGACGCCCACGTCCAGCACCGCCGCGCCCGGCTTGACGTCCTCCGGCTTGACCAGGTGCGGCACGCCGGCGGCGGCCACGATGATGTCGGCCTTGCGCAGGTGGGCGCCGAGGTCCCGGGTGCCGGTGTGGCACAGGGTGACGGTGGCGTTCTCGCTGCGGCGGGTCAGCAGCAGGCCGATCGAGCGGCCGACGGTGATGCCGCGGCCGACCACGACCACCTCGGCGCCGTTGATCTCGACGTCGTGGCGGCGCAGCAGCTCGACGATGCCGAGCGGGGTGCACGGCAGCGGGCCCTCGATGCCCAGGGCGAGCCGGCCGAGCGAGGTCGGGTGCAGGCCGTCGGCGTCCTTGTCCGGGTCCATCAGCTCCAGGACCGGGTTCTGGTCCAGGCCCTTGGGCAGCGGCAGCTGAACGATGTAGCCGGTGCAGGACGGGTCGGCGTTGAGCTCGCGGACGACGTTCTCGACGTCCTCCTGGGTGGCGGTGGCGGGCAGCTCGCGCTGGATCGAGGCGATGCCGACCTCGGCGCAGTCCTTGTGCTTGCCGTTCACGTACCAGCGGCTACCCGGGTCGTCGCCGACCAGGACGGTGCCGAGGCCGGGCGTGACGCCCTTCGCCTTGAGGACCGCCACGCGGGCGGCGAGTTCGGACTTGATCGCGGCGGCGGTGGCCTTGCCATCGAGAATCTGGGCAGTCATGACCCCATTCTCCCGGATCGCCGGGGGTCTCCGTACCGAGGGCGTCCGACCGCTGCCGCCGCGCTCGCGGGCGCGGTCCCGGGCACGGCTCGGGGCGCGGCTCCGGCCCGGTCCCGGGCACGCCTCCGGGGTGGACGAACGGGTGAACGGACGGGTGAACGGACGGGTACGAAGGTCCGACGCACGTTGCGGTTGCGCCACAGTCTTGACGCGGCACACGGAACCGGCTGGACAGGGCGCCGCCGTCCGGATGACGATAAGCGCGCATTCCCGCCGCGATACCGGCCCGGTGACGGGCCGACGGACCCCGCGGCGGGGCGTACCCGGGGGAAAGAGCCAGTGAGCCGACCACAGCAGAACGAGCAGTCCGACCGCGGGGGCACCGTTCCGCCCGCGCCGTACCCGTCGGCCGCCTCGCACCCCTGACGCTCACCACGCTGCGAGCCGCGGCGCCCGTCACCGCCGCCGGGCCGTTCCCCGCTCCGCCGACGTCCCCCTCGGCCGGTGACCCGACTCACCGACCGGGACCGTCGGCGTCCCGTCCCCGCGTCCCCGTAACTGCCCGGAGGCATCCATGACGTACCCGCCCGACCCGAACAACCCGTACGGCCAGCCGCCGGCCGCCCCGGGCTACGGCTACCCGCAGCAGGCCCCGCCGCAGGCCGCCCCGGGCTACGGCTACCCGCAGCAGGCCCCGGCCTACGGATATGCGCCGATGGTCCCGCCGTCCATGCCGGGCCTGATGACCACCGCCCGGGTGCTGCTGTTCATCGTCGGCGGCGTCCAGACGCTCGCCGCGATCTCCTACGTGATCATCGGGGCGGCGGCCAAGGACGTCACCAACGCCGCCAGCCGGACCACCAGCGACGACAACCCGTTCACCGCGCTGGGCGACGCCGCCGCCGGTGTCCTGCTCGTCGTCGGTGTGCTGTTCGGGCTGTTCGCCGCGCTCTCCATCACGCTCGGCGTGAAGTTCGGCAAGGGCGGCAACGCCGTCCGCGTCACCACCATCGTGTACGGCTCGCTGGGCGCCCTGGTCGGCCTGCTGATCCTGCTCGGCGCCATCTCCGGCGGCACCGCGGTCGGCCTGGTGATGGCCCTGCTCTGGCTGGCGATCAGCATCATCTGGATCACCGCCATGTGCGTCCAGGACGGCGTCAACTGGTTCAACCGGCCGCGTTACTGACCGGCCCGCACGAACGACGCAGAGCGGCCCGGCTCCCTCCTCGGAGGGGGCCGGGCCGCTCTGTCGTGCCGTCACACCGTCACGCCGTCGGCGGGACCGGTGGAATCGGCGGGATCAGTGGAAGAAGTGCCGCGCGCCGGTGAAGTACATGGTCACACCGGCCTCGGCGGCCGCCGCGACGACCTCCTCGTCCCGGATCGAGCCGCCGGGCTGGACGATCGCCCTGACACCGGCCGCGATCAGGATCGCCGGGCCGTCCGCGAACGGGAAGAAGGCGTCCGAGGCCGCGTAGGCGCCCTTGGCGCGCTCGCCGGCCCGCTCGACCGCGAGCTTGCAGGAGTCCACCCGGTTGACCTGGCCCATGCCGACGCCGACCGAGGCGCCGTCCTTGGCCAGCAGGATCGCGTTGGACTTGACGGCCCGGCAGGCCCGCCAGGCGAAGGCCAGCTCGGCCAGCTCGTCGGCGGTCAGCGCCTCACCGCTGGCGAGGGTCCAGTTCGCCGGGTCGTCGCCCTCGGCGTGCACCCGGTCGGCGTCCTGGAGCAGCACGCCGCCGGAGATCGGGCGCACCTCCTGGCGGTTGGCCGGGGCCTCGGGGGCGAGCAGCACCCGCAGGTTCTTCTTGCGGGTGAGCACCTCCAGGGCGCCCTCCTCGTAGCCGGGGGCCACCACGACCTCGGTGAAGATCGGGGCGATCTGCTCGGCCAGCGCGACGGTGACCGGGCGGTTGACGGCGATCACGCCGCCGTACGCGGAGACCGGGTCGCACTCGTGCGCCTTGCGGTGCGCCTCGGCGACGTCGGCGCCGGTCCCGATGCCGCACGGGTTGGCGTGCTTGATGATCGCGACGGCCGGCTCGGCGTGGTCGTAGGCGGCGCGGCGGGCGGCGTCGGTGTCGACGTAGTTGTTGTACGACATCTCCTTGCCGTGCAGCTGCTGCGCGCCGGCCAGGCCTCCCGTGCCGTCGCTGTAGAGCGCGGCGCCCTGGTGCGGGTTCTCGCCGTAGCGCAGCACGTTCTGCCGCTCCCAGGTCGACCCGAGGAACTCGGGGAAGTGCTCGTCGCTGGGGGCGTAGCCGTCCTCGAACCAGGAGGCGACGGCCACGTCGTAGGCGGCGGTGTGGGCGAACGCGGCACCGGCCAGGCGCTTGCGGGTGGCCAGGTCGAAGCCGCCCTCCTGCGCCGCCTTCAGCACGTCGCCGTAGCGGGCCGGGTCGACCACCACGGCCACCGAGGGGTGGTTCTTGGCGGCGGCGCGGACCATGCTCGGGCCGCCGATGTCGATCTGCTCGACGCACTCGTCCGGGGTGGCGCCGGAGGCGACGGTGGCCTTGAACGGGTAGAGGTTCACGACGACCAGGTCGAAGGGCTCGACGCCGAGCTCGGCCAGCTGGGCGCGGTGCGACTCCAGCCGCAGGTCGGCCAGCACGCCGGCGTGCACCCGGGGGTGCAGCGTCTTCACGCGCCCGTCCAGGCACTCCGGGAAGCCGGTCAGCTCGGAGACCTCGGTCACCGGGACACCGGCGGCGGCGATCCGGCCGGCGGTGGAGCCGGTGGAGACGATGGCGACCCCGGCGGCGTGCAGGCCCTGGGCCAGCTCCTCCAGACCGGTCTTGTCGTACACGCTGATCAGCGCGCGACGGATCGGACGGACGTTCTCCGAAACGGGCGTGGTGGAGCTGGCACTCATGCCGGAATCCATACCTTTCGGTCCTCGATGCGGTGACCTTCGCGGGCCAGCCGGCCCACGACGTCGACGAGCAACTGGCGCTCGACAGTCTTGATGCGCTCGTGCAGCGCTTCGCCGCCATCGGCGTGGTCGGCGTCGACGACCTCGACGACGCCCTGCGCGATGATCGGCCCGGTGTCCACGCCGGAGTCGACCAGGTGGACGGTGCAGCCGGTGACCTTCACGCCGTACGCGAGCGCGTCGGTGACGCCGTGGGCGCCGGGGAAGGAGGGCAGCAGTGCGGGGTGGGTGTTGACGGTCCGCCCGGCGAAGGCGGCGATGAACTCGGGGCCGAGGATCTTCATGAAACCGGCCGTGACCACCAGGTCCGGCTGGTACTCGGCGACGGAGGCGGTCAGCGCGCGGTCCCAGGCGGCCCGGTCCGGGTGGTCCTTCACCCGGTGGACGAAGGTCGGCAGGCCCGCCTTCCCGGCGCGCTCCAGGCCCGCGATCCCGTCCCGGTCCGCGCCGACGGCGAGGATCTCGGCGCCGTAGGCCGGGTCGGCGACGGCGTCGATCAGCGCCTGCAGGTTGGTGCCGGAGCCGGAGACCAGCACCACCAGGCGGGCCGGTCCGGGCGTACGGGGCGGGAAGTGCTGGGCGGGGGCGGCGGCCACTGCGCGTCTCTCCGTAGGTCGGGCGCCGTCCGCTGGTACGTCCACCGGTGGTGGGGCCACTACGAACGGCAGGTCGAGCGAGGGGGAACTCCAGGGAAATCCGCCGCGACGCGGGCCCCGGGGAACCTCTGTGGGCTGCTGACCGTCACCACGATAACGGCTGGTCGGAGGGCCTCCGCACCCTCCCGGCGGCGCTACGCGCGTAGTTGAGACGGGGATCTCCTCCGGCCCACCGCACCGGAGTTGCCCCGGGCCGCACCGGCCCCGGCGTCCCCGCCCGCCCCGCGGCACCGGGCCGCCGGTGGCCCGACGGACGACTGCGGGATCATTGGGGGCGCGGGAGACCGCTCCGACGCGAGAACCTCCGAACGAGCCCCGACCGAGAAGGAATGGCTGAACCCATGAGCAGCGGCGACGACACCGGCGAGCGCAACCCCTTCGCGCCGCCGCCGGCGGATGCCCCGGACCAGCCGTGGCAGCCGCGCAGCCCCTGGGCCGGCGGAGGTCACGGCTCCGACGGCCAAGCGGGCCCCACCGGGCAGGGCGGCCCCACCGGGCAGGGCGGCCCCACCGGGCAGGGCGGCTCCGACGGCAGGGGCGGCGAGCGTCCGCAGCTGCCGCCGCAGTGGGGCCCCGGCGACGGCCGCACCGGCCAGCGACCGCCGTCCCCGCAGCCGCCCCGGCTCGACCTCGCCGATCCGGCCCACCGCAAGGCCCGCAACGCGGCGCTGGCCGGGCCGTTCGCCCTGGTCTGCCTGTTCGCGGGGTTCCACTGGATCGCCCTGCTGATCGGGGCGCTCGGCATCGTCTGGGGCGTCGGCGCGCTGCGGACCCGGCGGCCCGCCCCGTCCGCCACCGTCGCCGGGCCGGCCGGGCCGCTCCCCGCGGCCCCCGCCCCGAACCCGCTCACCCCGGCGGCGCTCGCCGGCATCCTGACCGGTGCGATGACCATCGTGGTCGCGACCTCGGTGATCGGCCTCGGGTACCACTACCGCGACTACGTCACCTGCGTCCAGGACTCGCTGACCAGCGTCGGCGCCCAGAACTGCGACCGGTACGCGCCGCAGTGGTACGTGGACTTCACCGGGAACACCGAGTAGCCGGACCTCCGGGTCCGCCCGGTCCCCCGGCCCCGGTCAGTCGTCGAGGCCCGGTCGGTCGTCGAGGCCCGCGCGGTCGTCCGGGCCCCGCCCGTCGGGGCCCGGTCCGCCGGCGGCGGGCCCGGCACCCGGCTCCGAAAGCCGCAGCACGAGGGCGAACGTACGGGCGCGCAGCCCCAGCGCACCCCGGCGGGCCTGGCGCGCGAGCCGGGCGTACACGCCCACGCCGTCCGCCGGGCCCAGCATCCGGTACCGGACCAGCAACGCGCCCGGGACGGCGACCAGCGCGATCCAGCCCGCCGCCGCCGGACCCGTCCACGGCAGCGGCCCCACCCACGCCAGCCGCTCCCCCGCCAGCGCCCCGCCGGAGAGCCGGCCCAGCACCGCCGCCCCGGCCCCGACCCACAGCGCCGCCGCCAGCGCGGCCACCGCCGTCGCGGCCGGCGTCCAGGGCTCGGGCCGCTCCCCGGCCCCCGCCCCGGAGACCGGCAGCCGCCGGCCCGCCGCCGCACGGCCCAGCAGCACCGCCGGCACCACCCCGGCCAGCAGCGGCAGGACCGACGCCGCGAGCCGCCAGCCGCCCGGCCCGTCCGCCGGCAGCAGGGCGAACAGCGGGAACTCGGGCACCGGGCCCAGCACCGCACCGGTCGGCGACACCACCGTCCCGGTGCCGAGCGCGAAGCCCGGCCCCAGCGCGTACGCCGCACCCCACAGCACCGCGTTCGGCAGCAGCGCCAGCGCGAGCAGCACCAGCCCCACCAGTGCGACGAGCCCGCCGCCGAGCAGCGCCATCCCGCGCCCACCGCCCGCCACCGCGTCCAGCACCGCCGAGAACACCACCAGCAGACCGCCCGCCGCGACCAGCCCGGCCCCGGCCGCCAGCGCCGCGGCCCGTACCACCGGCGCACCGTCGACCGGGCGGTACGGCAGCGGGAGGCGGTCCAGCGGGGAGTCGACCGGCACGTCCAGGACGGCCACCGAGCGGGCCCCCGCGGCCGTCGCCAGGCCCGCCACCAGTGCCACCACCAGCACGTCCAGCAGCACCCGGCTGCGGAACGGCCCGGTGGCCGCGCAGTGCAGCGCCACCGCGAAGGCCACCGCGCAGTACCCCGCCCACACCGCCACCGGACCGCCCCAGCGCGGGCGCGGCCCCCGCCGCGCGGCCACCCCGGCGGCCGCGCGGTAGAGCCGGACCACGGCCAGCGCGCCGAGCAGCAGCGGAGTGACCGTCAGCGGGGCGTCCGCCGGCCCGCGCAGCAGCGGCGCTCCGTGCCCCAGCAGCCAGAGCGCCCCCGCCAACCGGGTGACAACGGCCGCGCCGTCGTCCGCGTACGGCATCGCCACCCAGAGCCCGAGCACCGGCGCCCCGACCACCGCCAGGCCGACCAACGCCGTCCGTACACCCGCCAACAGGTCGGCCAGCGCGGGGCGTCCGCCCAATTCACCGGGCGACTCCAGGATCGGACGGCCCATCAGCTGCGTCATGGGCCACATGGTGCCAAGGCGACTCGCCATGCTCCGTGAAGCGCCAAACCGCCGCCGTGTCCCAGATTATTGGCTTATGCGCATTTTCAGACCTTGCCCCCAAGCCGCCGGCGCCCCGGCCCGGAGCGTCTGATGGCCACGCCACCCACCGCCGACTCCCCCACTCCGGAGCGCCACCGCAGGCCCGCCCGCGCCGAGACCGACCCGGGCCGCCTGCTGCGGAAGCTGACCCCCCGTGAGGCCCAGACCCTGGCCCACCTCGCCGCCGGCCACGACCTCCCCCGCACCGCCGCCACCCTCGGGGTCACCCCCACCACCGCCCGCAGCTACCTCCAGCGCGCGATGCGCAAGCTCGGCACCCGCACCGCGGCGGAGGCACTCGCCCTGCTGGCCGGCACGCCGCCGCGCCCCCAGGACCCCGGCCCGACCGGACACCCGGCGAACTTCGCCGGCCTCGACCCGGCCGACCCGGCCGACCCGGGCCCGGCCCCGGATGCCGGGCTCCCACCGGCCGAACCGGTCCTCCTACGGCCGGACCCGGGCTCCTCCGCCCCGGCCGCCCCCGGTTCCGTGGCGGGAGCAGACCGCCCGCGGGCCGACGCGGCAACGGACGGGGAGGCGACCGGAAAGCGGAGCCGCACCCGAGCCGGGAGACCCGCCCCGGGACCCTCGGGCGGCACCCGGCGGGCGGCCCCGGCCGGGCAGCCCCGGCAGGCCGCCGACGGGCCGACGGCCGACGGGAGGAGCGCCGCCCCCGGGCGCGCGCAGGAGCCACGCACGCCCGGGGGCCGGCCAGGAGCCGCCGCCCTCCAGGCACCTCCGGCCGCGGCGGCGGACGACGGGCGGCGTCAGCCGACCGACACCGGCCACCCGCCGACGGCCCCCGGGGACCCCGACCGGCCCGGCGGCACGCCCGGCACTCCCGGTGCCTCCGCCGCCGGGCCGGCCGGGCAGGCGAGCGCTCCGACCGCGGACGCGGCCGGTGGAGGCGGGTCGGAGGAGGCCCCCGCCGGCCCGGCCGCCGGCCACGGCGACACGCCGCACCACGCCCCGGCCGCACCCGAACCGGACACCGGGCCGGACGCCGGACGGCCACCGGCCGCCGAACCCGACCGGGCGCGGACGGCACGGCCGGAGCCGCAGAACCCTGCCGCCGCCAGTCCCGGCCGGGCGGCGCTGGCCGCCGCCGCTCCCTCGGGCGCGGACGACGACCTCGACGCCGAGCCCCCGGCGATGGGCTTCGACGAGCTCTACGAGACCGCGCACACCCGGCTGGTGCAGCAGGTGTTCCTGCTGACCGCCTGCCGGCACCGGGCGGTGCACTGCGTGCGGCGGGCGTTCGGCGAGGCCCGGCGGTGCTGGGGCACGGCCGCCGGTTCGGGGAACCCGGAGGGCTGGGTACGGGCGCGCGCCTGCGAGCTGGCGCTGTCCCCGTGGCACCGGGGCGGCCCCCGGCGGGCGCACGCGTGGGGGCTGCCGCACCGGCGGATCAAGGTGCGGCCGGCCGACGAGACCCAGGCGGTGCTGCCGGACCACGACCGGCTGACCGACCGGGACCGGGCGCTGCTGAAGGCGCTCAAGCGGCTGTCCCGCCCCCAGCGCCGGGCGCTGGTGCTGCACGACGGGCTGGGGCTGCCGGCCGCGGCGGTCGCGGTGGAGGTGGAGTCCTCCCGGGCGGCGGCCGAGGGGCGGGTGTGGGCCGCCCGGGCGGCGCTGGCCGCGTGGGTGCCGGACCTGGTCGGGCCGGACCCGGCGGCACCGGGCTTCGCGGACGGGCTGTGCGGGCTGCTCCACCGGGCGGCGGTGCGCGGCTGTCCGGAGCCGCACCGGACGCCGGTGCCGGTGCTGCGGGCCCGGTACCGGCTCCGGACGGCGAGCCGGACGGGCGCGGCGGCGCTGCTGACGGTCGCGGTGGGCGGGGCGACGTTGGCGACCCTGGCGGGGGTGCGCCCCGCGGAGCTGTTCCGGCCGACCACCCCGCCGGCGCCCACGCTCTGCCTGGCCGCCACCGCGGCGCAGGCGGCGGAGCCGGCCGTGCCGCTGCTGCCCGACGGGGCGCCGAACGGCATCACCAGCATCTGGTGCAGCCCGGCGCCCGGGTTGGAGGCCGTCCTGGTGGATCCTCAGCCCCAGGCGGTCGCGCGCTGGGAGCTGCCGCCGGCGGCCCGGGGCGCCGCTCCGCCGCCGCAGGGACCGGCGGCCTGCCGGCAGTGGTCGCCGCTGCCCTGCACCACGGGGCCGGGGCGGCACTGAGCCGCGAACGGCGAGCGCCCCCGCCCGGGAGGGCGGGGGCGCTCGTCACGCGCGGGGCGGGATCAGGCCTGGGCGGCGATGATCTCGCGGGCCAGGCGGGCGGTCTCGGACGGCGTCTTGCCGACCTTGACACCGGCGGCCTCGAGGGCCTCCTTCTTGGCCTGGGCGGTGCCCGAGGAGCCGGAGACGATGGCGCCGGCGTGGCCCATGGTCTTGCCCTCGGGGGCGGTGAAGCCCGCGACGTAGCCGACGACCGGCTTGGTGACGTGCTCGGCGATGTAGGCCGCGGCACGCTCCTCGGCGTCGCCACCGATCTCACCGATCATGACGATGATCTCGGTCTCCGGGTCCTCCTGGAAGGCCTTGAGGGCGTCGATGTGGGTGGTCCCGATGACCGGGTCACCGCCGATGCCCACGGCCGAGGAGAAGCCGATGTCGCGCAGCTCGTACATGAGCTGGTAGGTCAGGGTGCCCGACTTCGAGACCAGACCGATCTTGCCGGAGCTGGTGATGTCGGCCGGGATGATGCCGGCGTTCGACTGTCCGGGGCTGATCAGGCCGGGGCAGTTCGGGCCGATGATGCGGGTCTTGTTGCCCTTGGCACCGGCGTGCGCCCAGAAGGCGGCGGTGTCGTGCACCGGGACGCCCTCGGTGATGACGACGGCCAGGCCGATCTCGGCGTCGATGGCCTCGACGACGGCGGCCTTGGTGAAGGCCGGCGGCACGAAGAGGACGGAGACGTCGGCCCCGGTCTTCTCCATCGCCTCGGCGACGGAGCCGAAGACCGGGATCTCGGTGCCGTCGACGTCGACCGTGGTGCCGGCCTTGCGCGGGTTCACGCCGCCGACGATCTGGGTGCCGGAGGCGAGCATGCGGCGGGTGTGCTTCATGCCCTCGGCGCCGGTCATGCCCTGGACGATGACCTTGCTGTCCTTGGTAAGGAAGATAGCCATGGTGTTAAGTCCCCTTCCTTACTTGTTGGCCAGCTCGGCGGCGCGGTCAGCGGCGCCGTCCATGGTGTCCACGCGCTGGACCAGCGGGTGGTTGGCGTCGTCGAGGATCTTGCGACCCAGCTCCGCGTTGTTGCCGTCCAGACGGACGACCAGCGGCTTGGTGACGTTCTCGCCCTTGCCCTCCAGGAGCGCGAGGGCCTGCACGATGCCGTTGGCGACCGCGTCGCACGCGGTGATGCCGCCGAAGACGTTGACGAAGACCGACTTGACGTCGGGGTCGCCCAGGATGATCTCCAGGCCGTTCGCCATGACCTCGGCGGAGGCGCCGCCACCGATGTCGAGGAAGTTGGCGGGCTTGACGCCGCCGTGGTTCTCACCGGCGTACGCGACCACGTCGAGGGTGCTCATGACGAGGCCCGCGCCGTTGCCGATGATGCCGACCTGGCCGTCGAGCTTGACGTAGTTCAGGCCCTTGGCCTTGGCGGCGGCCTCCAGCGGGTTGGCCGCGGCCTTGTCCTCCAGGGCCTCGTGCTCGGGCTGGCGGAACTCGGCGTTCTCGTCCAGGGAGACCTTGCCGTCGAGCGCGATGATCTTGCCCTCGCCGGACTTGATCAGCGGGTTGACCTCGACGAGGAGGGCGTCCTCCTTGATGAAGACGGTCCACAGCTTCTGCAGGACCTCGGCGACCTGGTCGGCGACCTCGGCCGGGAACTTCGCCGCGGCGACGATCTCGGCGGCCTTCTCCGGGGTGCAGCCCTCGTTGGCGTCGACCGGGATCTTGGCGAGCGCCTCGGGGTTCTGCTCGGCGACGACCTCGATCTCCACGCCGCCCTCGACGCTGGCCATGGCCAGGAAGGTGCGGTTGGTGCGGTCCAGCAGGAACGAGACGTAGTACTCGTCCTTGATGTCCGCGGTCTGGGCCAGCATCACCTTGTGAACGGTGTGGCCCTTGATGTCCATGCCGAGGATCTGCTCGGCCTTGGCGACGGCGTCCGCCGGGTCGGCGGCGAGCTTGACGCCGCCGGCCTTGCCTCGGCCACCCACCTTCACCTGAGCCTTGACGACGGCGCGGCCGCCGAAGCGCTCCGCGATGGCGGCAGCGTCTGCGGCGGTCTCGATGACATCGCCGTCAAGCACGGGCACACCGTGCTTGGCGAAGAGGTCCCTCGCCTGGTACTCGAACAGGTCCACGTGTTTGTCCTTGTTCGTGGTCGCGGATTGTGTCTCTACGAGCGTGCCACGGCAGGATCTTCGCTGCGGGTCGTCGGGGCGGTGCGGGTACGCAGAGGTACGGCCTTGCGGCCCACACAGCCACGGGCGCTCACGTCAATCAACACGCGCGTCACGTCCGTCTGGCAGGTTATCCCCGCGGGACGGGACTGTTCCGCCCGGGGCCTGCCCGGCATGGGTGAGAACCGTCACAGAATGCCCAGGAGGGACGGGGTGGGCGGCCGGTCCACCGATCGGTCCGATTAGCGCGTTCAGGTGAATCCCTCACCCCCCCTGGGCGGCCCCCCTGATCAGGTTCTGCGGGATCGGGCGCTTCTCGATCGCCGCCGCCATGATCTCCGGGAACGCGTCCGGGGTGCAGGCGAAGGCCGGCGCGCCGAGCGAGGCCAGCGCGGCGGCGTGCGCGTGGTCGTACGCCGGGGCCCCCTCGTCGGAGAGCGCGAGCAGGGCGATGAACTGGACGCCGGCCGCCTTCATCGCGGCGACCCGCTTGAGCATGCCGTCCCGGATGCCGCCCTCGTACAGGTCGCTGATCAGCACCACGACGGTCTCGGAGGGCCGGGTGATCTTCGACTGGCAGTAGGCCAGGGCGCGGTTGATGTCGGTGCCGCCGCCGAGCTGGGTGGCGAACAGGACGTCGACCGGGTCGGTGAGCTGTTCGGTGAGGTCGACCACCGAGGTGTCGAAGACGACCAGCCGGGTGTCCAGGGTGCGCATCGAGGCGAGCACCGCGCCGAAGACCGCCGAGTGGACCACCGAGGGCGCCATCGAGCCGGACTGGTCGATGCAGAGGATGACGTCCTTCTTCACGGCGCGCTGGGCGCGGGCGTAGCCGACCAGCCGCTCGGGGACGACGGTGCCGTGCTCGGGCAGGTAGTTCTTCAGGTTGGCCCGGATGGTGCGGTCCCAGTCGATGTCGCGGTGGCGGGGACGGTTGACCCTGGCACTGCGGTCCAGGGCGCCGCCGAGCGTGGCCCGGGTGCGGTCGGCGAGCCGGCGCTCCAGATCGGCGACCACCTTGCCGACCACCGCCCGGGCGGTCTCCCGGGTGGTCTCGGGCAGCGCGTGCTTGAGCGACAGCAGGGTGCCGACCAGGTGCACGTCCGGCTCGACGGCCTCCAGCATCTCCGGCTCCAGCAGCAGCCGGTCCAGGCCGAGCCGGGTGATCGCGTCCTGCTGCATCAGCTGCACCACGGTGGAGGGGAAGTACTCGCGGATGTCACCCAGCCAGCGGGCCACCTGCGGGGCCGAGCCGCCCAGCCCGGCACCGCGGCGGCCGGTGCGCCCGGCCCGGGCGCCCTCCTCGGGGGCGCCGCGGTAGAGCGCGGCGAGGGCGCCGTCCATCGCGGCGTCGCGGCCGCGCAGGGCACAGCCGGTGCCGTCGGCCTCGCCGCCGAGCACCAGCCGCCAGCGGCGCAGCCGTTCGTCGGTCGTGGGCGCTGCCATCTCGTCCTCCTTCAGCGGGTCCTGCGGTGGGGCAGGCGTTCGGTGCGGTGGGTGCCACCGCGGCGGGTGTCAGGTGTCGCGGCCGGCGGCCTGCCGGGGGATCCTCGGGCGGATCCCGAGCAGCAGGGCCACCACCGGGACGGCGGCGTCGGCCCGGGCCCGGTCCAGCTCACCGGCCGCGGCGTCGACGGCTGGCGGCTCACCGAGCGGGCCGGCCGCGACCCGTCCGCCGATGGTGGTGCGCACGCCCGCCTCCAGTCCGGCGAAGGTGCGGCGCAGCAGCGGCAGGACGTCGGTGAAGGCCTCGCCGCTCACCCCGGTCAGCCACTCGTCCAGCAGGGCGAGCAGCCGCGGGTCGTGCAGCAGCAGGGCGCCGCCGCCGGTCAGGAAGCCCTCGACCCAACCGGCCGCGTCGGCCGGGGCGTTGGCGGCGGAGAGCACCAGCCGCAGCCGTCGGCCGGCCTCCGCGGAGTCGAGCCGGCCGTCGTCCAGCAGCAGCCGCACGGCCCGGCCGCGCAGCAGCCCGGGGGCGCCGGTGGCCGGTCCGCCGGCCGGCTCGCGGCGGGCCAGCGAGCGCAGGGCGGCGGCCCAGCGGTCGGCCAGGCCGGCCAGGCCGTCCGGGTCCGGCGAGGTGCCGGCGGCGGTGGTGTCGGCAGTGGTGCTGCCGGCGGCAGTGGCGTCGGCGGGATCGGCGGCCAGCAGGCCGATCGCGCCGTGCACCTCGTCGAGGCGGCCGCGCATCGCCTCCGCGCCCCGCGCGTCCAGGCCGACGCAGCCGGGCGGCAGTCCGACGCAGATCCGCTCGGCCAGGCCCGCGGCCGCCTCGGCGAGCGCGCCGTGGTCGGTGCCGCGCACGTCGCCGTAGCGCAGCGCGCGGACCAGTGCGGGCAGCGCGCCCGCGAGGTGCGCGACGTCGGTGTCCAGTGCCGCGCAGTCGGCGAGCACCCGCATCACGGCGGGCAGTGCGCCGGACAGCCCGGCCAGCAGGCAGGTCTCCACCAGGCCGGTCAGCTCGGCGAGTTCCCCGGCGGCGCGGGCGGTGCCGACGGCCTTGTTGGCCGCGGCCTCCTCGACCGTGGTGCCCCACTGGGCGGCCTCGGCGATCCGGACCGCGAACTCGGGCTGCCAGCACAGCCGCCAGCTCTCCCGGAACGTCCCGGTCGAGTTCACCGAGGAGCGCGCGGGCACGCCCCAGTCCACGCCCAGCAGCCGCAGCCGGTGCAGCAGCCGGGAGCGGGCCGCGTCGGTGTCCTTGCGCAGGTCGAGGTCGACGTCCTTCGGCGCGGCCTCGGGCTTGAGCCGCAGCGAGCGCTGCAACCGGGTCAGGTCGCGCTGGAGCGGCACCGCCGGTGCGGCGTCCGGGACCTCGCCGAGCGCGTCGCCGACCACCAGGCGGTCCCGGACCAGCTCCAGGGCGACGTCCGAGCCCTCGCAGAGCACCGCGCGCACGGCGTCCAGGGTCTCGGTCAGCCCGGCGAGCGGGCGGCCGCGCAGCACGGCCAGGGTCTCGGCCAGCCGGACCGCCTCGATCACGTGCGCGGAGGAGACCGGGTGGTCCTCGGCGCGCAGCAGGTCGGCCGCCCGGGTGAGCCAGCGCGGCACCGGGTCACCGTCGGTGGTGAACAGGTGGTGGTACCAGCCGGGCGACTGCACACCCGCGCCGTAACCGGTGGCCTGGGAGAGCCGGCGGTGCGTCCACGGCACCCAGGTGATGTCCGTCCGCACCTTCTTCGGCAGTGCGGCGAGCAGCGCCCGGTCGTGGGCGACGGTGGGCATCCGCTCCAGCGCGGGGACGTGGAAGGCCCCGCAGACCACGGCGATCCTGCGGTGCCCGGCGCGGCGGGCGGCACGGATCTGCTGGCGCATGTACGCCTCGCGCAGCAGGTCCCGGCGGGACTCGCCGAGGCCCTCCGCGCGCAGCGCGCCCATCGCCTCGGCGACGGCGGCGAACGGCGCCAGCGCGTCGTCGCCGGGCGCGCGGTGCTCGACCACGTCCTCCCACCAGCGCTCCGCGTCGTCGTGCCCGGCCGCCTCGGCGAGCAGCGCCAGCGGGTCGGCGACCGGCCCGGTGTCCTCCTCCTCGGCGGCCGTGCCCTCGACGGCCTTCCCCTCCTCGGCCGTCCCCTCCGCGTCCTCCTCGGGGGCCGGCGCGAAGCCGTGCCCGGCGGGCAGGTCGATGAAGCGGACCGGCAGGTCGTGCTCCACGGCGTGCCGGATCGCCACCCACTCCGGGGAGAACTCGGCGTACGGCCAGAAGGCGGCCTTCGCCGGGTCGTCCACCGCGTGGGCGAGCAGCGCGACCGGCGGGACCAGGTCCTTCTCCGCGGCCAGGTGGACGATGCCGTCGGCCTCCGGCGGGCCCTCGATCAGCACCGCGTCCGGCCGCCACTGCGCCAGCGCGGCGGCGACCGCCCGGGCCGAGCCGGGGCCGTGGTGGCGGATGCCCAGCAGGGCGACCTCGGGCGCCGTCATGCCCCCACCTCACGGGCGGCGCGGTAGAAGTCCTTCCAGCCGTCGCGCTCGCGCACCACCCCTTCGACGTACTCGCGCCAGACCGCCCGGTCCGCCACCGGGTCGCGGACGACGGCGCCGAGGATGCCGGCCGTCACGTCCCCGGCGCGCAGCACGCCGTCGCCGAAGTGGGCGGCCAGCGCGAGTCCGTTGGTCACCACCGAGATCGCCTCGGCGGTGGAGAGGGTGCCGCTCGGGGTCTTGACCTTCGTCCGGCCGTCCACCGTGATCCCGGCCCGCAGCTCCCGGAAGACGGTGACCACGCGCCTGATCTCCTCGGCGCCGCCGGGCAGTTCGGGCAGTTCCAGGGAGCGGCCGAGCTGGTTGACCCGGCGGGTGACGATGTCGACCTCCTCGTCCAGCGAGCCCGGCAGCGGCAGCACCACGGTGTTGAAGCGGCGGCGCAGCGCGCTGGACAGCTCGTTGACGCCGCGGTCGCGGTCGTTGGCGGTGGCGATCACGTTGAAGCCGCGCACCGCCTGCGTCTCGGAGCCCAACTCCGGTATCGGCAGCGTCTTCTCCGACAGGATGGTGATCAGACTGTCCTGCACGTCGGCCGGGATGCGGGTGAGCTCCTCGACCCGGGCGATCCTGCCCTCGGCCATCGCCCGCATCAGCGGCGAGGGCACCAGGGCGTCCCGGCTGGGCCCGCGGGTGAGCAGCTGGGCGTAGTTCCAGCCGTACCGGACGGCCTCCTCGGGGGTGCCGGCGGTGCCCTGCACCAGCATCGTGGAGTCGCCGCTGATCGCCGCCGCCAGGTGCTCGGACACCCACGTCTTCGCGGTGCCCGGCACGCCGAGCAGCAGCAGCGCGCGGTCCGTCGCCAGGGTCGTCACGGCGACCTCGACGACCCGGCGCGGGCCGATGTACTTGGGGGTGATCCGGGTGCCGTCGGGCAGTTCGCCGCCGAGCAGGTACGTCGCCACGGCCCACGGCGAGAGCTTCCAGCGCTCGGGACGCGGACGGTCGTCCTGTGCGGCCAGCGCGGCCAGTTCGCCGGCGAACGCGTCCTCGGCGTGCTGCCGCAGAACGTCGGTCATGGGGGCTCCTTCGGGTCTGCCGCCGGGCACACGGGTGCCCCGGGCGCAAGGGTGATCGGGGGGAGCCAGGTCGGCGTCCCGGCCTGTGGAACCAACCCTGCACCGAGCCACTGACAACCCGGCGAGCCCCGGACGGACCGTCAGCCGATGTCAGTGCCGCCGCCTACGGTCGGTCGCATGGAGGAACGCTGGAGCACCGAACACGTCCTGTCCCTGGCACCTGACGCCGCCTCGCAGAAGGCCGCGGGCAAGCTGTCCGCGCCCGCGCCGTGGTCCGGCACCGGCACCGACGGCACCGCGCTGTGGGGCGAGTGCAAGGGCAGCGGCCGCACGCCGTACCGCACCGCGATCGAACTCGCCACGCCCGCCTACCAGTGCAGCTGCCCCAGCCGGAAGTTCCCGTGCAAGCACGCGCTCGGGCTCCTCCTGCTGTGGAGCGGCACCCCGCAGGCCGTCCCGGCCGGGGAACCCGCCGACTGGGTGGCCGAGTGGCTCACGTCCCGCCAGGAGCGCGCCGAGAAGCGCGTGAAGGAGCAGGTCGTCGATCCGGAGGGCGCCCGGCGCCGGGCCGAGCGGCGCGGCGCCCGGGTCGCGGCCGGCGCGGCCGAACTGCGGCTGCGGCTGGCCGACCGGGTCCGGCACGGCCTCGCCGACCGGTCCACCGCCGGGCCCTGGGAGGAGGTCGCCGCCCGGATGGTCGACGCACAGGCCCCCGGCCTGGCCGCCCGGGTCCGCGAACTGGACGCGCTGCCGCAGGAGCGGCTGCTGGAGGAGTACGCGATGCTGCACCTGCTCGCCACCGCCGCCACCCGGCTGGACGAACTGCCCGCCGAGCTGGCCGCCACCGTCCGCACCCGGGTCGGCTACACCGTGGAGAGCAACGAGGTGCTGGCCGGCCCGACCGTCCGCGACCGCTGGCTGGTGCTCGGCAGCCGCGACACCTCGGACGAGCGGCTCATCACCCGCCGGATCTGGCTGCGCGGCGCCAAGACCGGCCGCCCGGCGCTGCTGCTCTCCTTCGGCCGCACCGGCCAGGCCCCCGCCCTCGCCCTGCCCACCGGCCGCCTGGTGGAGGCCGACCTCGCCTACCACCCGGGCGCCCACCCGCTGCGCGCCACCCTCGGCGAGCGCTACGGCGCCCCCGAGCCGGGCCCCGCCGAACCGCCCGCCGGGCTCACCGTCGCCGAGGCGGTGGCCGGCTACGGCACCGCCGTCGCCGACGACCCGTGGCTGGAGAGCCGGCCGACGGTGCTCGGCGACGTCGTCCCGGTCCGCACCCCGGACGGCTGGTTCCTGACGGACGGCCACCACACCGTGCCGGTCCGCGCCTCGACCGTCCCGGAGACGGCCCTGTGGCGGCTGGCCGCCGTCTCCACCGGCCGCCCGGTGACGGTCTTCGGCGAGTACGGCCACCAGGGCTTCGCCCCGGTCACGGCCTGGGCCGCCGGCCGACCCCCGGTCGGCCTCACCAACGCTTAGACACGCCCCAGACACTCCCCAGGAGAACCCGGCATGACGATCACCCAGGACCCGTGGGAGACCCTGCACACCAGCGCCCTGCTCGGCACCGACCGCCGCCCGCTCCCGGCCACCGCCCTTCCGCTCGCCGACGCCGTGGACCGGGGCGATCCGGCCACCGCCCTGCTGGAGCTGGCCGCGCTGGCCGCCGTCCGCCGCCGGGCCGGAGCGCTGCCCGTACCGGCCGCCGGGCCGCCCGGCCCGCCCGCGGCCGAGGACACCCGCCCGGAGCTGCCCGAGCCGGCCGCCCGCCGGCTGGCCGTCCTGCTCTCGGGGCGGGCCGGCAGCGGCGGCGGCACCCTGGCCAACCTGGCCGAGCTGCTGCCGCAGTGGCTCACCACCGCCCGGGCCCGGGGCCTGCGCCCGCCCGCCGCGCTGATACCCGGCCTGCTCGACGCCGCCCGCGCCCGCAGCGAACTGCGCCCCGACGCCGTGGCCCTGGCCGGTCCGCCGGGCCGCTGGCTGGCCGAGCAGAACCCCGACTGGCGGTTCGTGCTGCGCACCACCGCCCCCGACCTGCCGCAGCAGCCGACGGACGACCGGCTCTGGCACGAGGGCCTGTTCGCCGAGCGGGTCACCCACCTCACGCTGCTGCGCCGCCGCGATCCGGCGGCCGGCCTGGAACTGCTGCGCGGCACCTGGTCCACCGAGCGCGCCGAGGACCGCCTGCTCTTCCTGGACGCCCTCCAGGACGGCCTCTCCCCCGCCGACGAACCGTTCCTGGAGGCCGCCCTCGGCGACCGCAGCAAGAACGTCCGGGCCACCGCCGCCGAACTGCTCTCCACCCTGCCCGGCTCGGCCCTGGCCCGCCGGATGGCCGAGCGGGCGCGGGCCGCCGTCCGGCTCGCCGGCACCGGCACGCATCTGCTGGTCACCCCGCCCGCCGAGTGCGACGCGCAGATGCAGCGCGACGGGATCGCGCCCAAGTCGCCCACCGGGCGCGGCGAACGGGCCTGGTGGTTCGGCGAGGTGGTGGCCGCCGCGCCGCTGTCGCTCTGGCCGGAGAGCACCGGGCTGACGCCCGAGCAGTTGCTCGCCCTGCGGGTCGGCGACAGCATCGACGAGACCAGCAGCAGCTGGGCCGACGACCTGCGGGAGGCCTGGGCGCGGGCCGCCGTCCGCCAGCAGGACGCCGACTGGGCGCGGGCGCTGCTCGGCCCGGCCCCGTCCGGGCGCGGTGCGCGGGCCCGCGCGGCGCGCGCCACCGGCGCCCCGGCCAAGCTGCTGGCCGTCCTCCCGCCGGAGGAGCGGGCCGTCTGGACGGCGGCGTTCATCACGGCGCACGGGCTGGGCGAGGCCTTCCAGCTGCTCGGCGCCTGCGCCACCCCGTGGACGCCGCCGCTGTCCACCGCCGTGGTGACCGCCCTGGCCCGGGCGGCGGCCTCCGGGGCGTACCCGTGGAGCCACAGCGGGGTGCTCGGGATGACGGAGCGCGCGCTCGCCCCGGAGACGGCCGCCGCGGTGGAGGAGCTGGCCGCCGGGGCCGCCCCGGACTCCGCGTGGTCCGAGACCTTCGCCCGACTGGCCGGCACCCTGCGCTTCCGGGCGGCGATGCTCTCGGAGCTGGCGGGCTGAGCCGGGGCTGCCGGGGCCGACGGGGCCGACGGGGCCGACGGGCCGGCCCGGGGCTTTCCGGGGCTTTCCGGGCCCCGGAACGGCGGAGCGGGCCGGCCCCGGGGAGGGGCGGCCCGCTCGACGCGCGGTGGTTCAGCCGGCCCGCAGGTTCGACTCGACCCAGGCGACCACGTCGCGGGTCGGCGTGCCCGGGGTGAAGATGTCCGCGACACCCATCGCCTTGAGCTCGGCGATGTCCTCGTCCGGGATGATCCCCCCGCAGAAGACCTTGATGTCCTCCGCGTCGCGCTCCTTCAGCAGCTCCAGGACCCGCGCGCACAGCGTCATGTGGGCGCCGGAGAGGATGGACAGCCCGATGCCGTCCGCGTCCTCCTGGATCGCGGTGTCGACGACCTGCTCGGGCGTCTGGTGCAGTCCGGTGTAGATGACCTCCATACCGGCGTCGCGCAGGGCGCGCGCGATGACCTTGGCACCACGGTCGTGACCGTCGAGCCCGGGCTTGGCGACCACCACACGGATCGGCCCCGACACACTCATGACTGCCTCCTGGACGTCGTCGTCCACCATCCGACCGGGCCTCGTGGGCCGCCGGCGCGGTTAACGGTCAATAACCAACCTGAGGGGAGGTTAGCGCCACCCGGCACGGTTGACCGTGCCACCTCCCAAGAGGAGGGCAAAGTCACAGCTCCGGGCCTTGCCACCGGCGGGCCTACCCCTCCTCCCCGCAACCTCCGCACAGACCCCCCGGCCGCCCCCTTGACATCCGGAGGTTTTTCCGGGGCGTCGGCCAGGGAGCTACAGTCACGGCTGTCTTCCCCCGCCCGACGACGTCCGAGGCCCACCGAGGAGGCAGCCCCCGATGGCTCCCGATGCAGCCGCCCGTCCGACCCGCGCGGAGCTGCGCCTCGCCGCCCGCGAGCAGTCCCGTGCCCAGCGCCGCGGCGCCGCCAGGGCGGCCACCCGGACGGCGCTGCTGCGGGTCGCGCTGCCGTCGGTGGCCGCGCTCGGGGTGGCCGCGGCGGCGGCGATCACGGTGCAGGGGGAGGCCGACCAGCAGCGCGCCCAGGCCGCCGGACAGGTGCCGCGGACCGCGGTCGACAACGCCCCGGACACCACCGCCGCTCAGGCGGCGGCCCAGGCGGTCGCGGCCGGCGCGCCGACCCAGGCCTCGCGCGGCGACGCCCGCCTGCCGCTGGCCGGTGCCCAGCCCACCGAGGCCCCCACCGCGCAGCCCACCGCCGAGCCGGCGCCCGAGCCGGCCGGGCCCAAGGTGGTCATGCCGGTCGCCCGGCACGGTCTCGGCGAACAGTTCGGCGAGGCCGGCACCCACTGGGCCAACCGGCACACCGGCATCGACTTCCCGGTGGACGGCGGCTCCGAGGTCTACGCCGTGACCGACGGCACCCTGCGCACCCAGTGGAACCCGTTCTACGGCTACATGACGATCCTCAAGATGCCCGACGGCACCGAGGCCTGGTACTGCCACCTGCGGGCGTACAAGGTGCGCAAGGGCCCGGTGAAGCAGGGCGACGTGATCGCCTTCGTCGGCACCAGCGGCAACAGCACCGGCCCGCACCTGCACTTCGAGATCCGGCCGCAGGGCAGCGGACCGATCGACCCGCTGCCCTGGTTCCTCGCGAACGGGCTGGACCCGCGCTGAGCCGCCCTACAGCTTCTCGACGGGCGCGTAGCGCAGCAGCAGCTGCTTGCGGCCCTCGGCACCGAAGTCGACGGTGGCCTGCGCCCGGTCGCCGGCGCCCGTGACGGCCATCACCGTGCCCAGCCCGAAGCTGTCGTGGGTGACCCGGTCGCCGACCGCGAGCGAGACGGCCTCGCGCTCCACCGTCCGGCCGCCGCGCCGGGCCGACTGCCCCCAGCCCGCCTTCGGCGCGGCCGCCGTCGACGAGGACCGCGAACCGCCGCCCCCGGACGAGGACCTGCCCCAGGACGAGCCGGAGGAGAAGCCGCGCTGGACCGGCGCCTGCGCCGCCCCGGTGCGCTTCCACTCCACCAGCGTCTCCGGGATCTCCTCCAGGAACCGCGAGGCCGGGTTGTAGGCCGGCTGCCCCCAGGCGCTGCGCAGCACCGAGCGGGTCAGGTACAGCCGCTCGCGGGCCCGGGTGAGCCCGACGTACGCGAGCCGGCGCTCCTCCTCCAGCTCCTTGACCTGGTTGAGCGCCCGCATGTGCGGGAAGATCCCGTCCTCCATGCCGGTCAGGAAGACCACCGGGAACTCCAGGCCCTTGGCGGTGTGCAGGGTCATCATCGTGATGACGCCCTGCCCGTTCTCGTCGTCGTCCGGGATCTGGTCGGAGTCGGCGACCAGCGCGACCCGCTCCAGGAAGTCGGCCAGCGAGCCGACCGGCGGCGTGCCCTCGGCGTCGCCCTCCGGCCGCTCGCCCGGGTCCTGCTCGTACTCCAGGGCGACGGAGGCGAGCTCCTGGAGGTTCTCCACCCGGGTCTCGTCCTGCGGATCGGTCGACGCCTGGAGCTCGGCCAGGTAGCCGGTCTCCTCCAGGACGGCCTCCAGCACCGCCGCCGGGCCCGCGCCCGACTCGACGACCTGGCGCAGCCCGGCCATCAGGGTGTTGAACTTCTTGACGGCGTTGGCCGAGCGCGCGGCCATCCCGTAGGCCTCGTCGACCCGGACCAGCGCCCGGGCGAAGGAGATCCGCTCCCGCGCGGCCAGCGCGTCGATCATCGCCTCGGCCCGCTCGCCGATGCCGCGCTTGGGCACGTTGAGGATCCGGCGCAGCGGCACGGTGTCCTCCGGGTTGGAGAGCACCCGCAGGTACGCCAGGACGTCCCGGACCTCCTTGCGCTCGTAGAAGCGCACCCCGCCGACCACCTTGTACGGCAGGCCGACCCGGATGAACACCTCCTCGAACACGCGGGACTGGGCGTTGGTCCGGTAGAAGATCGCGACGTCGCCGGGCTTGGCCTCGCCCTTGTCGGTGAGCCGGTCGATCTCGTCGGCGATGAACTGGGCCTCGCCGTGCTCGTCGTCCGCGACGTAGCCGATGACCTTCTCGCCGTGCTCGCCGGCCGTCCACAGCTTCTTCTCGCGGCGGTTGGCGTTGCGCTCGATGACGGCGTTGGCGGCGCTCAGGATGGTCTGGGTGGAGCGGTAGTTCTGCTCCAGCAGGATCGTGGTCGCGTTCGGGTAGTCCTCCTCGAACTGGAGGATGTTGCGGATGGTCGCGCCGCGGAAGGCGTAGATCGACTGGTCCGCGTCACCGACCACGCACAGCTCGGCCGGCGGCACCTCGGCGAGCCGCCCCGCCGCCGGGTTCACGAGGTCGCCGTCCGCGGTGCGCCTGGGCGCGGCCGCGACGGAGCCCCCGCTCAGCTCCCTGACCAGCATGTACTGGGCGTGGTTGGTGTCCTGGTACTCGTCGACCAGGATGTGCCGGAACCGGCGCCGGTAGTGCTCGGCGACGTCGGGGAAGGCCTGCAGCAGGTTCACCGTCGTCATGATGATGTCGTCGAAGTCCAGCGCGTTGGCCTCGCGCAGCCGCCGCTGGTAGAGCGCGTACGCCTCGGCGAGCTTCTTCTCCATCGGGTTGGCGGCCTGGTCGGCGAAGGTCTCCTCGTCGATCAGCTCGTTCTTGAGGTTGCTGACCTTCGCCGTGAAGGACTTCGGCGGGAACTGCTTCGGGTCCAGGTCGAGGTCCCGGCAGACCAGCGACATCAGCCGCTGCGAGTCCGCCGAGTCGTAGATCGAGAAGCTGGAGGTGAAGCCCAGCTGCTTGGACTCGCGGCGCAGGATGCGCACGCAGGCGCTGTGGAAGGTGGAGACCCACATCGCCCGGGCGCGCGGGCCGACCAGCGCCTCGACGCGCTCGCGCATCTCGCCGGCCGCCTTGTTGGTGAAGGTGATCGCCAGGATCTCCCCCGGCTGCACCCCGCGGGCGCCCAGCAGGTGGGCGATCCGGTGGGTCAGCACCCGGGTCTTGCCCGAGCCGGCGCCGGCCACGATCAGCAGCGGCGAGCCCGCGTGCAGCACCGCCTCGCGCTGCGGGTCGTTCATCCCCTCCAGCAGCTGCGCCGGGTCCACCACCGTCCGCGCGGCGCCGTTGCGGTACCAGGCGTCCCGCTCCGCCTCGGCGGAGTGGTCGGTCCGGAACAGCCCGTCCGGGATGGCCTCCTCGTACGCGTCGTACGGAACGTCGTCGTCGTACGGCGGGGGCTCCTCGTCGAGGGGAGCTGCGGGCTGCTTCGACCCGGCGGCGGGTGCCTCGAAACCGGGGAGCGGAAGGTCGTCAAAGAGGCTACTCATGGCACATCGAGTCTATGGCCACCCACCGACAAGCCCGCCCGCCCCGGGCGACCGGGCCCGGTGCGGGCCGGTGCGGGCCGGTGCGGGCCGGTCGGACGGGCCCGCACCGGCCTTCGGGGGCGCCGGACGCCCCAGCCCCTCAGAACCTCAGAACCTCAGACCAGACGGCGGGCGGTGGCCCAGCGGGTCAGCTCGTGGCGGTTGCTCAGCTGGAGCTTGCGCAGCACCGCGGAGACGTGGCTCTCGACCGTCTTCACCGAGATGAAGAGCTGCTTGGCGATCTCCTTGTAGGCGTAGCCGCGGGCGATCAGCCGCAGGACCTCCCGCTCGCGCTGGGTGAGCCGGTCCAGGTCCTCGTCCACCGGCGGGGTGTCGGTGGCGGCGAAGGCGTCCAGCACGAAGCCGGCCAGCCGGGGCGAGAACACCGCGTCGCCGTCGGCGATCCGGAAGATCGCGTTCACCAGGTCGGCGCCGGTGATGGTCTTGGTGACGTAGCCGCGCGCACCGCCGCGGATGACGCCGATGACGTCGTCGGCGGCGTCCGACACCGACAGCGCCAGGAACTTCACGCCCTCCCGTCGCTCGCCACCGCTCTTGTCCGAGCCGCCGCGCGCCGCGCCGCCCGACCCCTCGCCCATCACCCCGGCCGAGCGGCGCAGCACCTCGACGCCGCCGCCGCCCGGCAGGTGGACGTCGAGCAGCACCACGTCCGGCCTGGTCTCGGCGACCACGCGGACCGCCGAGTCCACGTCGTCGGCCTCGCCGACCACGTCGATGCCGGTCACCTCGGTGCGGCCGATCTCGGCCCTGACCCCCGTCCGGAACATCCGGTGGTCGTCCACCAGCACGACCCGCGCAGAACGCTCCGGAGCTGCCTCAGTCATCCGCTCTCTCCATCTCCAACTCGACCTCGGTGCCGCCGCCCGCAGCCGGCCGCACCCGAGCGGTGCCGCCGTTGCGCTTCATCCGGCCGATGATCGACTCCCGTACGCCCATCCGGTCCTCGGGCACCGTGTCGGGGTCGAAGCCGGGGCCGTGGTCGCGGACGAACACCGACACCGTCCTCCCCTCCACCTCGGCGTAGACCTGGACCGGTCCCCCGCCACCGTACTTGGCCGCGTTGACGGTCGCCTCCCTCGCGGCCTGCATCTGTGCCGCGATCCTCTCGTCCATCGGGCAGTCGCCGACGATCACCAGCTCCACCGGGACGCCGTGCCGGTCCTCGACCTCGGCGACGGCGGCCCGCAGGCTCTCCGCCATGGTGTCCGGCGCGGCCTCGGCGGCGGCCTCCGGGCGGTACAGCCACAGCCGCAGCTCGCGCTCCTGCGAGCGGGCCAGCCGCAGCACCTCCTTGGGGTCCTCGGCCCGGCGCTGGATCAGGGTCAGGGTGTGCAGCACGGAGTCGTGGATGTGCGCGGCGATCTCGGCCCGCTCCTGGGCGCGGATGCGGGCCGTGCGCTCGGCCCCGAGGTCCTGCCAGAGCCGCAGTCCGTACGGGCCCAGCAGCACCAGCACGCCGGCCAGCACCGCGAGCGAGGCCTCGACCACCGAGCCGAGCGTGGAACCGCTGCCCTGCATGGCGAGCAGCGCGATGGTGCCGGCCACCGCGAGCAGCACGCCGGCGCCGACCCGGGTGTAGGCGCCGCGCCGCTTCTCGCCCTCCTCGATGCCGAACCAGCGCTGCCAGCGCGAGTCGTCGGCCTGCCGCCAGACCAGCGCCACGCCGACGCCGATCGCCAGCAGCGGCCAGGTGTACGGCTTGGCGGTCTGCAGGCCGAGCACGTTGAGCAGGGCGATCAGGCCGATCACCGTCATCACCAGGGCGGCGAGCTGGCCCAGGCCGCCCTGCCCGGCCTTGCCGGCCGGCGCCGCCTCCTCCCCCTCCACGGGGGCGCCCACCGGCTCGCCCTGCAGGGTGTGCTGGAGCAGCCGGCGCATCCGGGCCACCCAGCCGCCGGCCTGGCCGCCCTTGCTCAGCAGGCCGCCCTGCACCCCGGGCGAGGCCGGGACGAACACCCCGTTGACGTACACCCACTGGGCGCCGCCGCGCTGCGAGGGCTCGCCGATGCCGATCGGCACCACGAACCAGAACGCGGCGTACAGCAGGGCGCCGATCCCCTGCGCGAAGAACAGCACGACGAAGGCGATCCGCACCCACCGCACCGGCAGCCCGAGGTGCACCGCCAGGCCGTGCGCGACGCCGCCGAGCATCCGTCCCTGCGGGCTGCGGTAGAGCCGCCGGTAGGGCGGCCTCCCGTCGTCGGGCGCGCTCGGGTCGGCGCCGGCCGACGACGCGGCGTCGGGGGCGGTGGGTCGGGGATCGGTACCGGGGGCTGCCACGGCACCGATGGTTCCACGCGCGCGCCCACGGGCGCATCAGGGTGTGTCCCCATCGCGTATCAGGGACAAGTCAGGGTACGGACAGGGATCGACCCGGTTGGGCCGGGCCCGCCCCTGCCGGAAGGATGGTGCCCATGACCGAGGACCCCCGCATCGAGGAGGCCGGGCCCGCCGCCCCGCCGGAACCGGACCGCCCGCCACTGACCCGGGCCGAGCACCACCGCGTGGTGGCCGGCGTCTGCGGCGGCCTCGGCCGGCACCTGGACATCGACCCGGTGGTCTTCCGGATCGTCACGGTGGTGCTCTGCCTCTCCGGCGGCCTCGGGCTGTTCCTGTACGGCCTGGCCTGGCTGATCGTCCCGACCGACGACGAGTCCAAGGGCCGCGGCGGGCGCACCGAGCTCCAGCGGGTGCTCACCGGGCGGGTGGACGGCCAGTCGGTCGGCGCGGTGCTGCTGACCGTGATCGGCACCGGGGTGTTCTTCTCCTCGATGGGCGACGGGGACCAGATGTTCCCGCTGCTGCTGCTCGCCGCCCTGGTCTTCCTGGCGGTGCGCTACGACCCGGAGCGCCGCCGGGGCCGCGGCCGGGGGCGCGACCGCCGCGGCGGCGGGCCGTACGACCGCCGCTTCCCGGGGTCCGACGGGTCCGAGGGCACCGGGGTCACCGGGGTCACCGGCGGCGCGGCGGGCGCCGGGAGCGCCGGGGCCTACCGCTGGCCGCGGCCGGAGCAGGACGAGTCCGCCCGGGCCGCCGGAAAGGGCCCCGCCGACAGCCCGGCCCCCGGCGCCGGCGGCTACCTGTGGGACCCCCGCCACCCCGAGCGCAATCCGTACGGGGGCGGCTCCTCGGCCACCCCGACCCCGCCCTTCGGCACCCCGGTGCCGCCGGCCGGTGGCCCGGCCCGGCCCTGGTGGCAGCGCGCCGACCTGCCGCAGGGCGACCCGCTGCGCAAGGAGCACCCCGGGCGACGCCCCGCGCCCGCCGCCGTACGGCGCCCCCGGGAGCGCTCGGCGCTCGGCTTCTTCGGCTTCCTGCTGGCGATCGGCGCGGGCGCCGCGGTCTGGGCCGCCTCCGCCGACCACCACGACCCCACCGTGCTGGGTGCGACGGTGCTGGCCGCCGCGCTGCTGGTGGTGGGCCTGACGCTGCTGGTCGGCGCGAAGTTCGGCCGGGCCCGCCGGCTGGCGGTGACCGGCCTGCTGCTCACCCTGGCGCTGGCCTTCGTCGGCCACTCGCCGGACTCCGTGCGCAACGCCGTCGGCGATCGCGACTGGACCGTCGCCTCGGCGACCGACCTGCGCGACCGGTACAACCTGGGCGCCGGGCAGATCAGGCTCGACCTCTCCGCGCTCGACCCGGCGGGGGCCACCCTCGCCACCAAGGTCGACCTCGGAACCGGCGACATGACGGTCACCGTGCCGGACGACATCACGGTGAACCTGGTGACCCGGATCGGCCTGGGCAACGTCACCGTCCCGGGTGAGCGGAGCGACGGCACCGGGCGGCACACCTACCTGATCGGCCCTGCCAACGGGCAGCCGGCCAAGGGGACCCTCAATCTCGAACTCGGAATCGGGCTCGGCAACATCAAGGTGGTCCAGCAGTGAGGAAGCACCGGCTCGACCTGTTCTCGCTGATCGCGGGCGCGCTGTTCACCGTACTCGCGGTGCTCTACCTGGTCGCGGCGCTCAACGACCAGTCGGTGAACGGGCGGATCGTCATCCCGGTCACCTTCATCGTGCTCGGTGTCGGCGGCCTGGCCGGCGCGGTCGCGGCGGTGGCCCGGCGCGGCCGGCCCGACCGCGAGGAGTGAGCGGCCGGGGCAGGCCCCCGGACGTCCCGCGCCGCCCCTGACCGGCTCCGGGCCCTCAGCTCTGCTGCGGGCCCAGGGCCAGCCGGTCCCCGTCCTTGCTGACGGCGTACTTGGGCAGCGGCTTGACCGCCGGCCCGTTGACCACCGCACCGGTCGCGGCGTCGAACCGGGAGCCGTGGCAGGGGCAGTACAGCTGGCCGTTCTTCGGCGCGTCCACGGCGCAGCCGGAGTGGGTGCACACCGCGGAGAAGGCGCAGTACTGGCCGGCCTTGGGCTGGACGATGTAGACGGCGTCCCCGGTGGCCGGGTCCTTGACCTGGGCCGATCCGCCGACCGGCACGCTCGCGGCGGGCACCGTGGGCGCCGTCGCCGGGGCGCCGGAGGCCGGGGCCGCGGCGGACGGGACGGCGGAGACCGGGGCCGCCGACGGCTCGGGCGCGGCCGACCTGTCCCGGCCGAAGGTCCGGGTCAGCGAGCCGGTGAGCAGCCCGGCCCCGCCGATCGCGACGGCCGCGATCCCGCCGTCCACCAGGGCCCGGCGCTTGACGTGGTCCTCGCCCAGCCCGCGCGCGCGGTCCCGTCCGGCCCGGCGGGCCAGGTAGCCGTCCACCGACAGGTACGGGGTGCCGGCCAGCAGCAGCGGCGTCCAGGCCATCAGGTAGGCCAGGTCGTTGCCGAGGTAGTACGGCGAGACGCTCCAGCTGACGGTCAGCCACAGGCTGAGGCTGAGCAGCGCGCCGCCGAGCGCGGCGGCCCGGCCCCAGAGGCCGAGCAGGGTGCCCAGGCCCACCGCCAGCTCGCCGAAGGCGACGGCGAGCGCGAACAGGGTCGGGTGGTCCAGGGCGGGGCCGAGCAGGAAGGAGATCGGGCTGCCGCCCGCCTTGGCGGCCCGGGTCTGCGAGACGAAGGACGCCGGGTCGCCCGCCCCGGCCAGGAAGTGGGCGTCGGAGAGCTTGTCGAGCGCGGCGTAGACGAAGGTGACGCCGAGGAAGAGCCGCAGGGGCAGCAGCGCGTACTTGGACGCGAGCGCCCGCAGTTGCGCCGCCCCGGCGGCGCGGCCGGCCGCGCCGCCACCGGCCGGCACCGAGTTGCTGGCCTCCGACATCCCTCACACCTTCCCTCGCCGCCTGCCAGTCCCTGACAGGTCCGGTCCGCATTCTGCCCGCTCCCGGCCGCTTTCGGTGGGAGGTCCTCCCGGAGAGCGACGCCCGCACCGCAAACGGTCGCGCCGTCGCTCCCTCCAGTACGGGAACGACGGCGCGACCGTTCAGGCATCGGCCTCAGGACGAAGAAGCGTCCCGGCGGCCGGCGGGAGTGATCACTCCCACTCGATGGTGCCCGGCGGCTTGCTGGTGACGTCGACGACGACGCGGTTCACGTCGCGGACCTCGTTGGTGATCCGGGTGGAGATCTTCGCCAGCACGTCGTACGGCAGGCGCGACCAGTCGGCGGTCATGGCGTCCTCGGACGAGACCGGGCGCAGCACGATCGGGTGGCCGTAGGTGCGGCCGTCGCCCTGCACGCCCACGCTGCGGACGTCGGCGAGCAGCACGACCGGGCACTGCCAGATCTCGCGGTCCAGACCGGCCGCGGTCAGCTCCTCGCGGGCGATCGCGTCGGCGTCGCGGAGCAGGTCCAGACGCTCCTCGGTGACCTCGCCGACGATCCGGATGCCCAGGCCCGGGCCCGGGAACGGCTGGCGCTGGACGATCTCCTCCGGCAGGCCCAGCTCCTGGCCGACCATCCGGACCTCGTCCTTGAACAGCTTGCGCAGCGGCTCCACCAGCTGGAACTGGAGGTCCTCGGGCAGGCCGCCGACGTTGTGGTGGGACTTGATGTTGGCGGTGCCGGTGCCGCCGCCGGACTCCACCACGTCCGGGTACAGGGTGCCCTGGACCAGGAAGTCGACCGACTCGCCCTGCTCGCCGGCCTCGGCGACGATCTCGGCCTGGGCCTGCTCGAAGACCCGGATGAACTCCCGGCCGATGATCTTGCGCTTCTCCTCGGGGTCGGTGACCCCCTTCAGCGCGTTCAGGAAGCGCTCGGCGGCGTCGACGACCTTCAGCTGGACGCCGGTGGCGGCCACGAAGTCCTTCTCGACCTGCTCGGTCTCGCCCTTGCGCATCAGGCCGTGGTCGACGTAGACGCAGGTCAGCCGGTCGCCGATGGCCTTGTTGACCAGGGCGGCCGCGACCGCGGAGTCCACGCCGCCGGACAGGCCGCAGATCGCGCGCTTGTCGCCGACCTGCTCGCGGATCAGGGCGATCTGCTCGTCGACCACGCTGCCGGTGGTCCAGGTCGGGGCGATGCCGGCGCCGCGGTAGAGGAAGTGCTCCAGGACCTGCTGGCCGTGGTCGGAGTGCAGCACCTCGGGGTGGTACTGGACGCCGTAGAGCCGGGCCTCGTCGTTCTCGAAGGCCGCGACCGGGACCAGGTCGGTGGAGGCGGTGACGGCGAAGCCCTCCGGGGCGGCGGAGCAGGCGTCGCCGTGCGACATCCACACCGAGTGCTGCGCCGGGACGCCCTCGAACAGGGTGGAGCCGGTGCGGGAGACGGTCAGCGGGGTGCGGCCGTACTCGCGGGCGCCGTTGTTGTCGACGGTGCCGCCGAGGCTCTTGGCCATCAGCTGGAAGCCGTAGCACATGCCGAAGACCGGGACACCGGCCTCGAAGATCGCGCGGTCGATCTGCGGCGCGCCGTCTTCGTAGACCGACGAGGGGCCACCGGAGAGGATGATCGCCTTGGGGTTCTTGGCGAGCATCTCGGCGACCGGCATGCTGCTCGGCACGATCTCGCTGTAGACCCGCGCCTCACGCACCCGACGGGCGATGAGCTGGGCGTACTGGGCGCCGAAGTCGACCACCAGGACGGGGTCGTTGTCCGGCGCGGACTGGACGGGAATTGCAGAGGACACAGACGGCCTTCCGGCAGCGGTATCGAGGTGTCACGCGTGGCCGCCTCCCCGGCGGGACTGCGGCTGCGGCGGACGGTGTGGGGTGTCTGGACACCGATTCTACCGGGCTGTCCGGTTTCACTCGTCTGCCCGTCCAATGAACCGTGACCGGGCGGGGCCGCGGTTCGTTGCTTCTGACGAACGTACGGCCGCGCCGCGTCCGCCAGGCGCGCCGCCCGCCCCCGCGGGGGCACCGTACGGCAGCAGGACCACGCGTGGAGCTCCACCCCAGTCCACCGGCGCACGTGGTGCCGCCGCCCGGTCCGCCGGGCGCGCGGCTCCGTGGGACCGTGCGCGGGTGCCGCGGCCGGCGAGCAGGGGACAGCGACCCCGGCCGCGACTGGGCCGAGAGGTGGGACGGCCGGAGTCCGGGGACGCCCGGGACCGGCCGTCGCACCCCCGGTCCGTTCCGGTGCGCGCCCGGGCGCACTCCCCCGTCCACCTCGTGCCGCTACGCGCGTCCCCGTGCGCCACAACCATCCGGACCACTACGCACCGTGATCATCGACGGCGGCCCCGCCGGGAAATGCTCTGTGCCGAACTGTGCCGAACCGGTTGCAGAGCGAGCCCCTCGTCCAGCACGATGCTCGTTGTAAGCGGTTCTCCCGGCGCCTCGCGGCCCACCGAGGAGGCCCGCGACGGCGTTCTCCGCAGCCGCGCCGCAGGGCGGTGGCAGCGATTGTCAGTTCACGCTCCGTGAGCGTGGGACCGGCGCAGACCTGCGTGCCGACCCGCCGCGCACGGAGGTGCGCGCCCCGCACGGCCGGCCACCCACGCCGGAGCCGCGCGGCGCACCCCGAAGCCGACCGACACGACGGCGCTCCTCCCCCGGCGCCGTCACCCCAGCACCGGCGCGGCCCTGACGCCGAGTGCTGAACGACAAAGGGCCCCGTTCCCCCGCGGGGCCCTTTGCCCTTTCCCCGTGCTCCCGACCTCCGGCACCGCTCCCGGCCTCCGGCAACCCCGACGGCCGCCCGGGTCAGGGGTGCTTGCGCCAGACGCTCGGGTCGACCGGCTCCTCGGCCGGGGGCGGCGGCACCGCGCCGGGCACCGGCGCCCCGCCGGCCGGGGCGGGCGGCTCCTCGTGCGAGTCGAGCACCTCGCTCACCCCGCCGCCGGAGTCGAACGGCGCGTCCTGCGGCACGACGGCCCGCGCCGGCCCGCCGTACCCCGGCACCGGACCGCCCTGCTGCGCCGGAACGCCGTGCGGCGGCGTCGCGTACGGCACCTGCGGCGGCACCGCCGCCGGGTGCGGCGCGCCGCCCTGGGCACGGGCGAACGGGGACTCGGCGTACGGCACCGCGCCGTTCGGCGCGCCCGCGCCCCGGTCGCGGACGGCCACCAGCAGCGGCGGCACCAGCAGGGCGCCGACCAGCGCCCAGACCGCGTTGGCCACCAGCGTGCCCAGGAACACCAGCCCGGCCGAGGACTCCTGGGAGAACTCCATCCGGGCGGTCTCGGTCCAGCCCGTCATGGACGTGGTCTCCACCAGCCGCGCCCCGGAGAGCGCCATCAGCAGGGTGAGCGCCCCGGCGTGCAGGGCCGCCAGGCGCAGCCGGTCGGTCGCGTCCAGGCGCCGCCGGTACGCCGCCCAGCCGAGCACGCCCGCCGCGACGAGCGCGGCCAGGCCGGCCCAGCGCCAGTCGGCGCTCAGGTCCCGCAGGTCGAAGAAGGAGAACTCGGTGTCGTTGCTGCGGTCGCGCCACGAGCCGCCGCCGTCACCGGACAGACCGGTGTGCGTCCGGAAGCCCGCCCCCGAGCCGAAGCCGAGCAGGCCGAGGCCGAGGTTGGGCAGGAAGGCCAGCGAGACCCCGGTCAACGCCCCGTCGTCGCTGTTCAGCGCGACCAGCAGGAAGGCCGCCACCGAGGACAGCCCCACCGAGACCGCGAGCGCCTGGCCGGCGGTCAGCGCGGCCACCGCCCAGCCGCGCACCGAGCGGCTGCGCCAGGCCGCCCAGCGCAGCGCGTCGGTGCCGTACACCAGGAAGGCCAGCAGGGCGGCCGGCACCACGGTCCAGGCGACCGCCTCCAGCCAGCCGGAGTCCGCGGTGACCAGCAGCTCCGGCTTCCCCCGGGAGTCGAAGTAGTCGGACTTCACGCCGCGGCCGTCCGGGCTCCAGTCCGTACCGCCGACCAGGCCGAGCGCCAGGCTCACCGCCGCGAGGACCGCCGCGGTGCGCATCGCCTCGGCGGCGGCCTGGCCCCGGGTCAGCTGGCCCTCGGCCGCCTTGCGCCGGCGCAGCCCGGCCCGCAGGCCGAGCCAGAGCGCCAGGCACCACAGGACCGTGACGGTCATCGGCAGCACCCGGACGGTCTCGGTCCAGCCGTCCGGGCCCCGGCCCACCGAGCTCTGGTAGGCGAGCCGGAACGGCGCGCCGAGCGCGTTCAGGGTCATCGACAGCATCGCGCCGAAACGCTCGCCGAAGCCGGGCGCCTCGAACCGGTACTGGTACTGGTAGTCGCTGGGGACCGCCGCGATCAGCGCCACGGCCAGCAGGACGAGGGTCGGCGCGACGGCCGCCCTGGCCGCCGGGCGCCAGTCCGCGGCCGTCAGCAGGCGCTGGAGGGCGGGCTGCCTGTCGTACGACTGCCCGGCGCCCCAGCTGCCCAGGGCGGGCGGGGCCGCGGCCGCGGGCCGGTACCCCGGCTGCGGCCCGTACTCCGGCTGCGGCCCGTACCCGGGCGGCGGCACGGGCGGCGGCACGGGCGCAGCCGCACCCGGCGGTGGCGGCGGGACAGCTGTCGGCGGGACGGCCGGCGGGACGGCCGGCGGGACGGCGCTCGGCGGGGCGGTCGGCGGGGCCGGGGGCGCGAACGGCCGGCCGCACGACCCGCAGGCGGGCGCCCCCTCCGCCGAAGTCGCCCCGCACGATGTGCAGTTGGCCATGGCCCGCGTTCCCCCCGCTCGACGAGTTCCTGGCCGCCCCAGGGAGCCCGTTTATCCCATCGGACCCGAACGGCTGTCAACCGGGAACCGGCGCAGGCGGATTGGCCCGCCGGACCGGGTTCAGCCGCGCTTCTTCGGGACCTCCGGGACGGGCAGCAGCGGCAGCCGCAGCGCGCCGAACGCGCCCTCGGGCACGGCCGGCCGCACCGGCGCCACGGCCGCGACCCGCCGGTACTCCTCGCCCTGGGCCGGGCGCGGGTCCACCTCGCCCTTGTTCGGCCACATCGACAGGGCGCGCTCGGCCTGGGCCGTGATGGTGAGCGAGGGGTTGACGCCCAGGTTGGCGGAGACGGCCGAACCGTCCACCACGCTGATCCCCGGGTAGCCGTACAGCCGGTGGTACGGGTCCACCACGCCGGTCCCGGGGGCGTCGCCGATCGGGCAGCCGCCCAGGAAGTGCGCCGTCATCGGGATGTCGAAGATCTCGCCGACGGTGCTGCCGGGGAAGCCGTTGATCTCGTCGGCCAGCGCCTGGGCACCGCGCTCGGCCGCCGGGATCCAGGTCGGGTTGGGCTCGCCGTGGCCCTGGGCGGAGGTGAGCCGGGCCTTGCCGAGCGGGCCCTTCCTCAGCGAGACGGTGATCGAGTTGTCGAGCGACTGCATCACCAGGCCGATGATCGTCTTCTCGGACCAGCGGCGCTGGTTCATCGAGCGGGCGAAGGTCACCGGGTGGAGCGCCGAGTTGCCCAGGAAGCGCAGCCAGCGCGGGAGCGTTCCGCCGCCCCTGACCTGGGCGATGGACAGTGCGCCCATCGCGTTGGAGCCCTTGCCGTAGCGGACCGGCTCGATGTGGGTGTTGGCGTCCGGGTGGATCGAGGAGGTGATCGCCACGCCCTTGGTGAAGTCCGCCTTGGCGCCGTAGCGCCGGTCGGTGGTCTGCGCCCCCACCAGCGCCTCGGAGTTGGTCCGGGTCAGCTCGCCCAGCCGCTCCGAGATCCGGGGCAGGTGGCCGCCGTCCCGCATCCGGTGCAGCAGCGACTGGGTGCCGTAGGTGCCGGCCGCGACGACCACCCGGGCCGCCGTGATGGTCCGCGCGCCCGCCTTCACCCGGTCGGTCTTCGAGCGCGCGTCCGTGCGGCGCACGTCCACGGCGAAGCCCCGGTCCCCGTCGGCCCCGCCGATCTCCCGGATCCGGGCCACCGTGGTGAGCGGGTGGATCTCCGCGCCGCCCTTCTCGGCCAGGTACAGGTAGTTCTCGGTGAGCATGTTCTTGGCGCCGTGCCGGCAGCCGGTCATGCACTCGCCGCACTCCACGCAGGCCTTGCGGGCCGGGCCGGCGCCGCCGAAGTACGGGTCGGCCACCTCGCCCCCCGGGGCCGCCTCGGCCGCGCCTCCCCCGGACTCCGTCCGGGAGGTGCCCCCGGCGTCCTCGCCGTCGCCGAAGAAGACCCCGACCGGCGCCATGTGGAAGGTGTCGCCGACGCCCATCCGCTCGGCGGCCGCCTTGAGGTGGACGTCGGACGGGGTGAGGGTCGGGTTGAGCCGGACCCCGAGCATCCGCTGCGCCTGGTCGTAGAACGGCGCCAACTCCTGCTGCCAGTCGGTGATGTGGCGCCACTGCCGGTCCTCGAAGAAGGCCTTCGGCGGCACGTACAGGGTGTTGGCGTAGTTCAGCGAGCCGCCGCCGACCCCGGCGCCGGCCAGGATCAGCACATTGGCCAGCAGGTGGATGCGCTGGATGCCGTACAGCCCGAGCCGCGGCGCCCACAGGTAGTTCGGCAGGTCCCAGGAGTTCCTGGGCAGTTCGTCCCGGTCGAAGCGCCGCCCGGCCTCCAGGACGGCGACCCGGTAGCCCTTCTCGGTCAGCCGCAGCGCCGCGACCGAACCGCCGAAGCCGGACCCGACCACCACCACGTCGTAGTCGAACTCCGCCGCACCGCCGGACTGCACCATCTGCCACCGCTCCTTCGCCGGGTGAACCTGTCTGTGGGG